>PGXP01000082.1 GCA_002839205.1 Spirochaetae bacterium HGW-Spirochaetae-9 | reverse complement strand
CCGGCCCTGGACCCGTGACGACGACGATTGGCTTGCTGGTGGGTATGTACTCATTCGCCCCATAACCTTCGCGACTGACGATGCACTCCACGTCGTTGGGGTACCCTTTTGTCGGTGTATGCTTGAAAACCTTGACGCCCCTGCGTTCCAGGAGGGCGGCGAACTGCTCGGCTGCCGGCTGGCCTTCAAAACGTGTGATCACAACCCCCGCCACCGAGACTCCCCAGTCGCCCAGCTGGTCGAAGATCTGCAGGGCCGAGGCGTCATAGGTGATGCCGAAATCGCCCCGCATGCGCTTGCGCTCAATGTCGCCCGCATAGATGCAGAGAATCACCTCGGCCTTGTCCTTGAGCATCGAAAGGAGGCGGATCTTCACGTTGGGATCGTAGCCGGGCAGCACCCTCGCGGCGTGCCAGTCCCACAGAAGCTTGCCGCCAAATTCCAGATAGAGCTTTTCTGTTCCCAGGGCCCTTTCACTTATAAAGGCCGCCTGTTCGGCGAGGTATTTTTCGTTGTCGAAGGCTTTAAGCTGCACGGTATTATACCTTTATCGATACAAGATAGTTTATGGCCGCTTCGATGCGCGAGGCGGTTTCGGCGTTCCCGAGAATGCGGATGGATTCGAAGAGGGGCGGGCTCACCCGCGAGCCCGTGACAGCGACGCGCAACGGCATCAGTAAATTCCCCAGCTTGGCGTCGATCTCGATGCTCCTCGCCTTGTAGCGCTCTTCCGCTGCAGGGATATCGGAAAAGTCGACGATGCGGACGAGGACCAAATTTTCCTTAAGCATCGCGATCGCCGCGGCGAGGTCGAGCTTTTTCGGAATGAACTCTTCGGCGGCAGGCAATGCAGGCTTTCCGTAGAGGTATGCCATTATAGCAGGCGCCTCCGAAAGGAGCTTCAGCCTCTCCTTGACGAGGGGCATGGCCTGAAGATCGAGGGCATCCGCGGCCGCGTCGCTCTCGGCGCGCAGGCCCGCCTCCACGAGGAAGGGTTTTACGAGAGCAGCGAGCTCGAGGTCGGACTTGAGCCTGATATACTGCCCATTGAACCACTCGAGCTTCTGGTAGTCGAAGATGGCAGGCGCCTTGTTCAGCTTCTCGAGCCTGAACAGCTTTTCCATTTCCCCGAGGGTAAAAAGATCCCGACCCTCCTCGAAGGAGCAGCCAAGATGCGCGATGTAGTTGATGAGAGCTTCGGGCAGGTACCCCGCTTTCCTGAACTCGTTGACAGCTGTCGCCCCGTGCCTTTTGGACAACTTGTGGCCGTCCTGACCGAGGACCATGGGAAGATGGCAGAGCTCGGGCATCTCCCAGCCGAAGGCGTCATACATGATCCTGTGCAGGGGCGCGGAAGGTATCCATTCTTGGGCACGCATAACCTGGGTGATGCCCATGAGGTGGTCGTCCACGACGTTCGCAAGATGATAGGTGGGAAAACCGTCGGACTTGAGCAGGACGGGATCAGGGCTGATGTCCTCGTTCTTCCACTCGATGGTTCCAAGAAGGCGGTCATGGAAAACCGTTGTACCTTCCATAGGTATCTTGAGGCGGATGACATGATTCCTGCCCGCTGCGATACCGGCCGCTACATCGTCCTTCCCCAGGGTTCGGCAATGCCTGTCGTATCCCTGCTCGCCAGTCTTGGCTTGAGCCTGATCTTCCCTGAGCCTGCCCAGCCTCTCCTCGTCGCAGAAACAGTAATATGCCTTGTCCATAGCGACGAGATTCTCCGCATATTGTTTGTAGATGACAAAACGTTCCGATTGGATATAGGGAGCGGAAGGACCTCCGATATCGGGACCCTCGTCCCAGTAGAAGCCGAGCCATCGAAAAGTATCGTACAGGTTCTTGACATATTCATCGGAATAGCGGGTTCTATCGGTGTCTTCGAGGCGCAGTATGAAGGTTCCGCCGCTCGATCGGGCAAAAAGATAATTGATCAAGGCCGTGCGTACGCCGCCGATGTGCTGGTTCCCCGTGGGGGAAGGCGCGTACCTTACTCTCGTGCTCATGGGAAGCTCCTTGTCTCGAAACGGACGCGGGAGTATAGCCCCCGCAACTCCGATGGGTCAAGCGCGCCCATCATTTCAAGCCCGAAAACCCTCAGCAAGGCGCATGAAGGCGAAGATGAGGGCGAGAGGTATGAGGCTCAGCAGGGAGAAAGCGAACCAGCGCAGCGGGCTGGCAACTTTAGCTTGCAAAAGCCCAAAAATGCCGTACATAATGTCCAGGAAGAACCTCGCGACTGCAGCCGCGAACAATCCGACAGCACCGTAACGCAGTCCATCGAAAATCAGGACAGCGAAGGGGGATTCCAGCCGCAGGGCTTGCGAGAAAACAAGCAGAATGAGGCAGAGCACCATGAAGAAAGCGATGGCACATGCCACGCCCGAGAAGATTTTTCGAACCATAATAACCCAGTGAGGATTTTTATCGACGACGACCGATGATTCCAAAGTCTCCATGGGCGAATGGTATCATGATGAGCATAAAGACGGTAGGAGGCTGCGATGGAATATTTCTTCAATTTCAACAAGATAGGCTACCTCAAAGGGAAGAAACCGCGTGGCTGCATTCTTTGTCTCATCAGGGAAGGTTCGGAGGCGGTGGACAGGCTCGTTGTATACGAAAACCTACATCTTACAGTATCTCTGAATCTTTACCCCTACAACCCTGGCCATATCATCATCTTTCCTCGGCGCCATCTCACCGATATCCGCTCATTGGACGAGGTTGAGCGATGCGCCATGGACAAGGCTGTCGACCTTTGCCTTGATGTTCTGGACGAAACATACCGCCCGGCTGGGTACAATATCGGCTACAACCTGGGCCTGGTGGCTGGCGGAAGCATAGAGCATCTCCATCTCCATATTATTCCTCGCTATGCCAACGAAATAGGCATAGCGGAATTATTGGGAGGCAAGAAAGTTCTGGTTCAGGATCCTCTCGAAAGTCTTGCGCTACTCGGAAAGGCGTTCGCATCCAAGAGGAAGAATGATGAGGAGGCTGCTGGATCCTGCTGAAATATGCACTTCGCCCCCGGTGCTTTCGTTGCTTATGCCGTAGCGGCCTTCATCCCATGTCAGGCTATTGAGCGGCCATTTAAGTCCCGAGGAGGACATACCCTTGCTCCCCTCGCAGCCGGCGGGAAAAACGGAAACCATCACGCCTGGCGAAACCTTGAATGCAGCCGATTTTCCTTTTTCAAGCAGATAGACAGAGTCGCTGCCCGTATGCCATTCCTGCGGGGTACGTTCGCGGGCAAAGAGAGCCCAGACTGCCAGCAGGTGATCAAGCCTTCCTCCGCCGCCGCCTGCCAGAACGACGTAATCGAAACCCTTATTCCATGCCGTCTGTATGGCGATTTCCGTATCGGTATCGTCTTTTTCCCTCGGGAAGGTCAGAATATTTTCCTGAGGTATGGAATCGAGGCCAGCCAGGTCGTTCAGGCTGTCGAAATCACCCACGACGACATCGGGCTGGATCCCTGCTCCCCGAGCTGCATCCAGCCCCGAATCTGCTGCTATGACGAGGGTGGCATGGGCCGCGAGCCGTTTGAGGAATTCAGGCGGGGGGCATTGGCCTCCCGTTATCACGAGCGCTTCCATCCGAACAAGATCCTCCCAGCCCGGGACCTTTGTCAACCGGCACCGCCACCCTGTTTGACTCACTGCTCTCGATGGACAGCTTCATCAGGATTGGTATAGACTTCTCCGATGATGCTGCCCTTGTTCCGCATACCTGAAGAGATTCGCCACATAGCGGAAACAGTGAGAAACACTGGGAAAAAAGCATATATCGTTGGGGGAGCACTCCGAGACTACTTCCTGCGACGGCCCGTCATCAATGATTACGACATGGCCACCGATGCTTCGCCCCAAGAGATTACATCCCTCTTCCCTCGTGTGATACCGACGGGCATCAAACATGGGACTGTGACCATACTCGCGGGACGCTACGCCGTGGAGATGACAACCTTCAGGGTGGAAGGGGTCTACGCCGACGGACGGCGTCCCGATGCGGTTACCTTTGTCGCCGACATCGACGAAGACCTGTCCAGACGCGATTTC
This sequence comes from Spirochaetae bacterium HGW-Spirochaetae-9, assembly GCA_002839205.1. The sequence goes on along the minus strand of PGXP01000082.1, from coordinate 3,006 downwards.
ACGATGAACGCGATGGCATTCGACCCGATTTCGGCCGAGCTTCACGATCCCTTCGGAGGCCAATCCGACATAAAAAAGCGCAGCATCCGAAGCGTGGGCAACCCAGCTCTCCGCTTCGCCGAGGATGGTCTTCGAGCGCTGCGCGCCATACGTTTCTCCGCCCAGCTCGGATTTTCCATCGAAGAAGCGACCTTCTCCGCGATTCCATCCACCATGCATACTTTCAGGCAGGTATCAAGGGAGAGAGTGCGCGACGAGCTGCAAAAAATACTCTTGAGCTCTTCCCCTTCGACAGGCTTGAGGCTCCTGGAATCTTCAGGGCTTCTGGCCGAGATCCTTCCCGAATTGCTTCCCGCGCGAGGCTGCCAGCAAAAGGGCATGCACGCCTTCGATGTCATGGATCATCTTTATTTGTCGGTGGACGCGGCGCGCAGCGACCTCATCATTAGGCTGGCCGCACTTTTCCACGATGCGGGAAAACCTGCGGCCTGCGCACCAGGCCAGGACGGCAGCCCTACCTTTTACAACCATGAGGCAATTTCAGCCCGCCTGGCCTCCGTGGCGATGCGCAGGCTGAAATTTTCCAACGAGACGATAGACGCCGTGCTCCACCTCGTGAAGAATCACATGTTCAATTATACGGAAAACTGGACGGATGCGGCCGTGAGGCGCTTTATTGCCCGCGTCGGACCCGAATCGATAGAAGATCTTTTCTTTTTGAGGATAGCCGACGCGGCGGCCACCGCAGGGACAAAACCTGACGCGCGCCCTCTTGAACCTTTCAGGAAGCGCCTTGAATCCATCCTCGCCGAGGCGGGCGCCTTGAGCCTTAAGGACTTGGCGGTGAGCGGCAACGATCTTGCAACTATTGGCATACCAAGAGGGCCAGCCATGGGCAGGATCCTCGGTGCCCTGCTTGAGACCGTCCTGGACGATCCGGCTCAAAATACCAAAGCATCGCTGCTCCGTATCGCCGAATCAATGAAAAGCCGTTTACTGAGGGGAAAGGCTTGTGATGGCATCGAGGCGGCTGGCGACGATGTCTGAACCTTTTTTCAGGGAAAAATAGATATTCTCGGCAGCCATCTGTTCCGCTTCTTTCTTTGTCTTTCCGGAAAAAGGACCATAGCTTTTTCTTCCAAGCTTACACGATACCCAGAATATCCTGTCGTGTTCGGGACCCTCAGCCCTGTCCAGGGTATAGAGCGGAAGCTCCTTGTAGTGTTTTTGTGCGTATTCCTGGATTACAGTCTTGTAGTCCTTGCTCTTGCCAGCGACAGCTTCCTCGATGACAGGCTCTACCAATCTTGACACAAAGAGCTGCGCAGCATCGTAGCCCTGGTCCAGGAAGACAGCCCCGATAAGGGCTTCTACCGCATCGGCGAGCAAGGCTTTCTTGGACCTGCCTCCAGAGTGCTCCTCGCCTCGTCCCAACTGGAGGGCTTCGGGAATACCTATGGCCAGAGCGATAGGAGCCAGCGACTGTTCCGAAACGACTATGCTCTTGATCCTCGCCAGTTCGCCTTCTGGTCTTCCGTCCAGCCTGGCAAAGAGAAGAGAAGCTACAACCTGCCCCAGAACGGCATCACCGAGAAACTCCAATCGTTCATTATGAGTAAGGCCATCGCCACAATGTGATTCATTGAGGAAAGAACGATGGGTGAGTGAAGAATCAAGGAGGGAGAGATTATTGAATGAAAGCTGAAGCTTTTTCTGGAAGTCCTCAAGAAAAAGCTGGCGCGGGGAGAACTCCTCCGCAGTCATTTGGGTGACCACCGATTTGGTTCTCCCCGCGCCGGGGCTGAACGGTCTTTATTTGACCTGGGTCTTGATGAATTCGTATGCATCGCGAACAGTTTCAAATTCGTTCGCTTTCTCATCCGGAATCTGGATTCCAAGTTCTTCTTCGATTCCATACACAAGCTCATAAGTGTCGAGGGAATCGGCGCCAAGATCCTGGCGGAAGCTGGCATCAAGAGTTATCTTTCCTTCTTCAACTTCCAGCTTGTCGGCGATTATCTTCTTTACCTTCTCAAAAAGCTCGTCCATCGATGTGCTCCTTATTTGGATTCCGGGGCAATGATCTGCTTACCCCTATAAAAACCGCACTTCGGGCAGACTTGGTGGAGGAGAACAGGGTTTCCGCAGTTACCGCACTGTACAAGCGTAGGAGCGGTCAGCTTCATGTTCACGGAACGGCGTCGGCGCGTTCTCGCCTTTGAAGTTCTAAATTTCGGTACAGCCATGATATAACCTCATTTGCGCTAAGTTTCGCCCAGTACAAAGGCGACATTATACAAATATTCAATTTTTGTCAAGAGCCGCTGCTCTCTGAAAGCGCAGGCAAGATTACCGCATTTTTCAAGATTGTAAAAGAGGTCCGAAGGTCAATTCCAGTTCTTTTTGCACAAGATCGGGCACAATGCTGCGTGGAAGCCTTTTCCAGGCCAGGAGTTCCCTTACCGTGCTGGAGCTGATGTCGGCGAATTCAGGGCGCGAGAACATGATGAGGGTTTCAAGCCCATCTTTCATACGCCGGTTAAAACTGGACATCGTCTGTTCATAGGGAATATCAGCCATACTCCTGACGCTTCGCACGAGTACGCCGCAGCCTTGGGCGCCGGCATACTCTGCAATAAGACCGTGCCAGGAATCGATCGTCACGTTGGACAAGCCATCGGCTTCAACAAGGCGCCTCAGCATATCCATGCGCCTCTCCAGGCTCAGCAATGGCTGTTTTTGAATGTTATGCCCTACCACGACCCTGAGTTCCGCAAAGATCGGCGATGCCCTGCGGATGATATCGATATGCCCCAAGGTAGGCGGATCGAAGCTGCCTGCGAAGACTGCCTTCATGAGTACGACTCTATAGTTTATAAATTCATTGGTCAATGCTTTTGCTGGAAGACTGTCAACGCACAGTAGAAATGTCCCCTAATCCTGCACAGTAGAAATGTCCCCTCATGCACCTAGGCCGAGAGGTGAGCCGTATTCTCCTTCGGTAGT
>PGXP01000081.1 GCA_002839205.1 Spirochaetae bacterium HGW-Spirochaetae-9 | reverse complement strand
GAGGTACAGCGGTATCAGCCGCGGGCGAGGCGTTGCAGAGGTTTCCGCCGATTGTGGCAATATTTCGTATGCTCACTCCCGCCATGTTGGCAATCGCTTCCGTGAGCAGGGGCGCGCATTCGCGGACAATTTCGCTTTCCAGCAGATCCGACAACTTCGTCGCAGCGCCCAGTATCAGGCTGCCCAATTCCTTCCGTATGCCGTCGAGGCCCGCGTTGCCGATGTACACAAAATGCGAAGGTTTCAGGACGCCATCATTGACCTTCGGCATGACATCGGTGGCTCCGGCCACGATGGTGACCTTCCGCCCGTCGAGGATGTCCAGCAGATCTCCGATACTCCCGGGCGCCTCATAGATTGCGTCGTCCACGACACTCACCTCGCTTCTCGTCAATTTTCTGATGCCGGAAGACTGGCATCTATCGCGCGTATTTCAGCCTGCCAGATTCTCGAATATCATCGCCATTCCCTGGCCGCCGCCCACGCACAAGGTAGCGAGCCCGAACCTGGTTTTCCTCTTGATCATCTCGTAAAGCAGGGTAACGGAAATCCTCGCTCCCGTCGCGCCCAGTGGATGCCCCAGCGCGATGGCTCCACCATTGACGTTGACGATGCCTTCATCGAGACCGAGCTCCCCGATGCAGGCGAGACTTTGGACCGCAAAGGCTTCATTAATCTCGATGAGTCCGATATCGCCCAACTTCATGCCTGATTTCGCGAGCGCCAACTTTACCGCCGGAACAGGCCCTATTCCCATGATCCGGGGATCCACGCCGCTTATACCCGTCGCCACATAGCGCGCGATCGGTTCAAGGCCCAGGGAAGTTGCCCGACTTTCACTCATCATCACCAGAGCGGCTGCGCCATCATTGCGACCCGAACTGTTGCCGGCGGTTACGGTGCCGTTCTCCTTGAATGCCGGTTTCAACTTCGCGAGCTTTTCCATAGTGGTGCCCCGCCGGGGATGCTCATCGGTATCGATTTTCCGTACCCCGTCGCGTTCCGTCAGCGTCACAGCCGCGATCTCCCCGGCGAAGCGCCCGGAATCCATGGCTTCGATCGCGCGGGTCTGGCTCTGGACCGAGAAGCGGTCCTGTGATTCCCTGGAAATCTCGTACTTCGCGGCCAGGTTTTCCGCCGTCAGCCCCATGGTGAGGCGCCCGTACACCTCTTCGGGCTGGGACCTCGGCTGGCTTTCCGTATTCGGATCGAGAAGCTCCCCGTTGCCCGCCTCGTAGCCATAGCGGGCATTCCTCATGTAGAAGGGCGCCTGGCTCATGCTTTCCACGCCGCCGGCCACGATGATCCCCGCGTTTCCGGTCTGGATCTGCATGGCCGCGCTGAAGATAGCCTGCAGCGATGAAGCGCATTGACGTTGGACGGTATATCCGGGCACAGCCTCGGGCAGCCCCGCCTTCAGCAGGGCCACGCGCGCCATGTTCGAGGCATCCGCCGACTGCTTGGCCTGCCCCCAGACGACTTCATCGACGGCGCCCTTTTCGGTACCTGCTCTCCCCAGCGCCTCTTCAATGACGAGGCGCGAAAGCTCCTCGGGCGGTATTCCGGCGAAGACTCCGCCCATCCTGCCTATCGGTGTACGGACCGCGGATACGATGACGACGTTTTCCATGGTTGTCCCTTGGCGCGAAAACGCTGCTCCGCGCCTGAAATCATGCCGGCGTTCAACCGGCGGTTTTGACGACGTCCAGTATATGCTGATGGGACGCGTCCCTGGCCTTCAGCGGATCGTGCTCCTTTATCGCCGACAGTATCTTCCTGTGAAAAACCTGTGCTCGCTTGAAAATCTTCTTGTCGTTTTCGTAGATTCCCTGAATCATGGACTCATAGGAGTTGTGGATCACGTGGATCGTCTTCACGAAAAGCTGGTTCTTGGACGCTTCGCCCAGACACATATGGAACTGCGTATCGTACTGGATCATCTCGGCGATATTGTCCTCGCTCTCCTCGATCTTCTCGATGCATCGTTCGAGAGTGGCGATGTCCTCGTCCGTCGCCCTGATGGCGGCCAACGCTGCGATCTCCGCCTCCACCATGACGCGGAATTCCAGAAGGTCATCTATCTCGGACTGTTTGAACAGTTCACCGAGCGGGGTCGTGCTGGCGATATGCTTTCTGTCCTCCACAGAGGTGCCGTTCTTGGTCCTTTTTATCAGCCCCATGGACGCCAGGGCCTGGAAGGCTTCCCGAAGCGTCGTTCTTCCCACCCTGAGCCTTTCGCTCAGAACTATCTCATTGGGAAACACATACCCCGCGGGCAGCTCGCCCGATACGATCTTTTCCTTTATCTCCTCGAACAGTCTTATGGATATATTCGTCCTCGATGATACAACGAGAGAATCAAGGGGACTTTTCGCAGCTTTTTTCCCCATCGCTAACTCCTTTCGGGATTCTTGTTGTCAGTTGTATGACATATTCGATTGTACTCCATCATTTCAATACTTTCAAGATATTTTTGCATTCAAAACAACAATTATTATGTTGACACATGTCTTACAACAGAATACGATTCTTCCATGAGGTCGCCGACATGCAAACGACCGGAAATCCAGGGCTGTCGCGTACGTTTTGCGGCACATCTTGAAATGAAGAAAGGTGGAAACATGAGCAACAACTATTTCGAAAGGGTTTCGTCCGGCACGCCGACGAACCTCTGGGTCAACAATGTCACGCGGGAAGAAGCTCGGGCTGGCGTCGCGGCGGGAGCGGTGGGCTGCACCCAGAACCCCAGTTTCCCGTGGAAAATACTGAAAAGCGACACAGACTCGGCCTACGCGAATGAACTGCTGGACGATATCCTCGCGAGGGAAAGCGACGACGACAGGGCGATAGAGATTCTCCAGTTCGAGCTCGTAAGGGAGATATGCCGGATTTTTCTTCCGATGCATGAGGCTTCGGGCGGAAAGCAGGGCTGGGTCAGCATACAGGGCAACCCCTTCAAGGAAGACGTGAAGAGCATGATCGATTTCGCGCATTACCACCGCACGGCGGCGCTCAACGCGATCATAAAAATTCCAGTAACCAAAGACGGACTCAAGGCCATGCGCATCCTGATAGCCGAAGGAGTACCCATACTCGGAACCGAGGTAATGTCCATCGATCAGGCGATCAGCATCTGCGAGCTCTACAAGGAAGTTTCACACGGCATGAAGAATCCTCCCGTAATGTATCTTGCCCATATAGCCGGGATTTTTGACGAGCATCTGCAGGCCGTTGTGAAGGACGGAAACATCGACGTCAATTCTGACGCCCTCTGGCAGGCCGGAATCGCCGTCGCGAAAAAAATGCACCAGGTGATGGAATCTAGGCAGTATGGAGTGAAGTTCCTTTCCGGAGGAGCGAGGGGCCTTCACCACTTCACCGAAATGGTAGGAGCGCGCGCGGACGTCACGATCAACTGGAAAGGCACGGCCGACAAACTCATCGAACAGGATGGTCCCGTGGTACAGCGATTCCTCGCTCCTGTGCCATTCAACGTCACCGACGAGCTCCAGAACAAGATCGAACACTTCAGGCAGGCATACAATCCGGGCTCTCTCAAGGAAGAGGATTATGAGAGTTTCGGATCCGTCGTCCGCTTCCGCACCAGTTTCGAGAGCGCCTGGCTCAAATGCAGGCAGTACGTCGGGGAACGGCGCACAAGGTCATAAAAAAGCCCTCCCGGGGAGGCCGCGGCATTCACATGAAGCGGCAGTCCCGGGAGGGCTCGTCGGTCCGAAGATCACTTTATCGCGCGTTCAGAAACGACCTTGTCCACCGCCGCGAATATGTCCCGATACATGTTCTCCGCTTCCGCCTTCCCAAGCCCGCCGTAATTCACCATGACATCGAGGGTATCTTCTCCCAAGCCTGCGCAGTAGGAATCCGATTCTTCCGGGAGGGAGCGCATCTTGATAGGTAGAGCCGCGGTTTTCATAGGCTCGGCGCCGGGGTAGGAAACGTTCATGAGCATATTGCGCGCCAGTATCTGGGGATGAGTGACTACCTTGTCGATAGTGTTGATCTGGCCGTTCACGATGCCTGCCTTGTCCATGGCAGCCATAAGATCCTCGGCCGTCCAGCTTTTCAGCTCATCCTGTATCGCCGCGCCCAGGGCATCGACATTCTGCTGGCGGAGCAGCATCGTCCTGAAGCGCGGGTCTGCCGCGAGATCCGGCCGGTTGATGCCCTTTGCCAGGCTTTGCCAGTTCTCGTCGCTGATGGAACAGACGAAAACCTTTCCGTTTTTCGTCTCGAAAGCCTGAAATGGCGCCGCCGAAGGATGGCGGTTCCCCAGAGGTTTCGGCACGATTTCCGTAAGGCAATAGCGTGCGATCGCGTTCTCAAGGAGGGCGAAGGTGGAATCCAGCATCGAGATGTCGATATAATCACCCTGGCCCGTCTCCTGGACCTTTCGCAGAGCCGCCAGTATCCCTATCGTCGCGAACAGGCCAGAGGCCGCGTCGCTGAATGATGTGCCCGATTTCAGGGGTTCGCCGTTCAATTCCCCCGTGATGCTCATAAGTCCGGAAACAGCCTGGATGACGAGATCGAGGGCTCCCTTCTGCCGCAAAGGTCCTGTCTGGCCATAGCCCGAGATCGCGGCATACACCAGCCTCGGATTTATCTCCTTGAGCGCGTCATAGCCGACGCCAAATTTTTCCATGGTGCCAGGCTTGAAGTTCTCCACAAGGATGTCGGCTCTTTTCACGATTTCCAGGAAGGCCGTTTTTTGTCCCTCGTCATTCAGGTTGAGGAGAACGCTTTTCTTGCCTCTGTTGAGGCTGATGTAATAGGAGCTCGCGCCCATCTTCCCGGGCGGCGAAAACCGCGAGGTATCGCCGACCGGGGGGCGTTCGAATTTGATCACTTCCGCGCCAAGATCCGACAGTATCATGGTGCATAACGGTCCGGACATGAATTGAGTAAAATCCAGAACGAGAAGTCCGTCCATTGGCTTCATGTATGCTCTTTCTCCTTGCTGGTTCCATGGCGCCGATTTTAAATAGCGATCGCCTGGCTGCTGTTGGCAAATCCTGAAATATCGATTCAGGGCAGATTCATCACATCCAGGGCCTGGCTTCCTCTTGGGGCTTGAACTTGGTCACTAGTGAGAATTTGGCACAGTAGGCTTCCCAAGCGGGAGTCATCGTAGCTTTCTTAAGGCAATCGACCCAGTAGGCCACCGCTTCGGGTGACATCTTTCCCGACGCGCAGACAATGCGGTAGATGGCGTACTCAAGGTTCTTATATTTTCCCTTGCTGAATTCATTGAAGGTCGGCACCTTCACCAGGTTCCCGAACTGATAATGTTCCGTCGAGAACAGCCACTGCGGGATCACGTCGCCCGATGCGATGAGGTCGGCGGCGTGGCTCGGCGTCGAAAGCGCGAAATCCACATGCTTGCCCATCAGGGAGGTAAGTCCTTCCTTGCCCGACGCGTAGGGAATATAGGTCAGTTCCTTTTCCGTGACTCCCAACGCATCCCTAATATCCTGGGCCATCAGTTCATAGTCATTCTGCGGACCGCCGAGTATCACCTGCTTGCCCGCCAGCATGGCCGCGATCGCTTCGTTGAAATCCTTGAACCGTCCGTCTTTTCCTTTCGAAAGTAAGGGAACCTCGGCTACCATGAGGGCAAGAGGCTGGATCGACGCAGGCTTCAGTTTCGCGATCCTGACAGCCTCGCTGAAGTCACCGCCACCGAGGGTAAGGAGCGTGTTGTTGGCCTGCTCCTGATTGGAGATCTGGGCGACGTACTGGATGCCCACCATGCCGCTGCCTTCCGATTTGGACACCACGGGCAAATTCGCGTTAGTTATGCCGCCTGCCGTGAAGGAAGCCACGACATTGCGCGTGAAAACATCGGCTCCGCTGCCCGGATTATAGGTGATGATCCATTCACCCAGTTTTGCCGGCGAAAACGGACCGGCCGCGTAACCGGCAGATGCCGCAAGAAGCAGAACCAAGGCAATCGCAAACAATTTTCCTCTCATACTCAGATTCCTCCTGGGATTTCCCATCCAAAATATTTGCTTATCCTCCATGCGATGCACCATGAGGTACACGGCTTGAAGATTCTGCACACCATCAGTTTCCTGCCGTTTTCGCGGCAATCCGAAACAGGCCCTCACTTGGCCTTTGCCTTCGGCTTCAACCTGCCTATCGCCAACCTTATCGTGGGTGAGAGCAGCAGGATGAAGAGCAGGATGATGATCACCAGCGAAATCGGTTTCTTGAAGAAGATGTCCAGGCTTCCCTGGGAGATGAGGAGAGCCTTCCTTACATTGGTTTCGAACAGATTCGTGAGCACAAAGGCCAGGAGCAGGGGTGAAAGCGGGTATTTGTTCTTGACGAGCAGGTATCCCAGCAATCCGCTTATGATCATGACCACCACGCCGTACATCGAGTTGCTGATGGAATAGGCGCCGATGAGGCAGATAAAGGTGATTGCCGGTATCATGTACTTCGTCGGCACTCGGAGAATCTTTATGATGAACGGGATGAAGGCAACGGCTATGACGAGCGTTATTATGTTGGATAGGAACAACGCCGCGATCGTCGCCCAGGCAAAATCGGGTGAATTGGTGAAAAGCAGCGGACCAGGCTGCAGGCCCCACACCATCAGCGCCGAAAGCAGAATTCCGGTCACCGCCGATCCAGGTATGCCCAATGCCAGAAGCGGCGCGAAAGCCCCCGCGCAGGCGGAGTTGTTGGCGGCTTCCGAAGCCGCGATGCCTTCTATGGCGCCGGTGCCGAGAGGTTCCTTGCTCTTGAAAAACTTCTGCATCGTGTAGCCGAGGAAGGCGCTCACTGTCGCGCCGGCTCCCGGCATCACGCCGATGAATGTTCCCAGGAGGCTGGATCGCAGCGCAGGAGGCAGGATTCGCTTGAAATCGCCTCCTTTTAGCAAGCTATTCTTCAATGTCAGCTTCGAGGCGTCGATTGCGCCCACATCGGCATTGCTGTTTCGCATCTCTATAAGCACCAGAACCTGCGAAAATCCGAAAAGCCCTATCCCTACGGCGGCAAAAGGCAATCCCCCCAGAAGGTGGACGACGCCGAAGTAATAGCGCGGTATGCCGGATATAT
>PGXP01000361.1 GCA_002839205.1 Spirochaetae bacterium HGW-Spirochaetae-9 | reverse complement strand
AGAAATTCATCATGAAGGTGGGACAGCATCTTTCCCTGCTGGGATATGACGAACAGATGCCGGATATCCAGATCGAGCGCTACCATGCCATGATCCATCCTGACGATTTGCCATACGTCTATGATGCCGAGATCAACATGTACCGTTTCCTCAGTGACAAGGGTGCGCAAAAAAAGCGATACAAGCTGGTCTACGATTACCGGGTGAGGGGCAAGACGGGTGAGTATGTGCGGTTCTTGCATCAGATGGTTATCTATGCTCTGGACCGGCAGGACAATGCCTGGTTGATGCTCATCCTTTCCGATGTCCTGTCCGCATTCCCGGAGGAAGAGTTGCCACGGCGGTTTATCATCGATATGACGGACAACAGTATCTGCATGTTCAATGGGGAGCATGGGGTGGTCCGGGATTTGGTGACGCCCAGGGAGCGCGAGATACTCGTGTTGATATCCCAGGGATTGCAAAGCGATGCGATCGCCGACCGTTTGTGCATCAGCGTTCATACAGTGAACAATCACCGGCAGAACATACTCATGAAGACACGAACCAAGCATATCGCGCAAGCTATCTTCTATCTGCGGTGTATCGGGGTTATGTAGTGGATAACGAAACTAAGTACCAGGTACCATTTTTCATTTTTGTATGCAAAATATTTAAAACGACAGCCGGACGTTGGAGCCGGCTGTCGTTTGGTATGCTCGTTATCTGTGATTGCTGCGGCTTTGGTTACCGTTGTTTCACGGGTATCCAGATTTCACTTTTGTAGTCGGGGAGGGTGGTGTCCTTGCCTTCGTTCCACAATATCTCCGGGCCGCTGATGAGTTCATAGCCGGAGGTCGGTAGCCATTCGGAGAAAATCCTAGCCCACAGGTTCTGCAGCGTGGCGGGAAAGTCGCCGATTGCGGTGAATATTGCCCACGTGCAGGCATCCACTGGAAGGACTTCCCACCGTTCAGGAACGTTTTTTGTCGATGCGACTCCAATGTACTGGTCCAGCATGGTTCCCTCGGACCGTCCCTCGCTGAAATTCGTCGATGCGCAGATGATGCCGCCCGGTTCCGCGTTGGACAGCTGTTTCAGTTCGATGAAATCCTTCTCGGTCAGGCTTGTCCACATGTCATCCATCTGGTGGTTCACCCCTTCGTAGACGAGCGATATCC
>PGXP01000360.1 GCA_002839205.1 Spirochaetae bacterium HGW-Spirochaetae-9 | reverse complement strand
GCCGGAGGACATGGCCTTCCTGGACGAATGATGAACGCTGCAACCATCCATCCCGTTTGGACCGACATCAATCTCGTCGGCGCCAACGCGCTCGATAGCCTGAGCGAGGTCTGCGAACGCGTTTTCGGCGACGCTCCCCTGGTTATCGTGAGCGACGAACGAATCTGGAGCCACGAAGGGAAGATTCTCGAAGCCGCGCTGAAGGACAGGAGAGACTATTCGCTTTTCCTTCTCCCTGGCTTTCCCGCGCCTTATGCCGACAGCGAGCTGATTGCGTGCGTGCGCGCCGCCATTGGGGACAAGTCGGCGTTGGCCTTCGGTTCCGGGACCATAAACGACGCGGTCAAGCTGGCTTCTTTTGAACTGGGCCGACCATATATCTGCCTCCCGACGGCAGCTTCGGTCGACGGCTTCACCGCGTTCGGGGCCGCCATCACGGTCAATGGCTTCAAAATGACGTTGGACTGTTCCGCGCCCAAGGCCATTCTGGCTGACCAAGGCATCCTCGCCCGTGCGCCGGAGGAGCTGACAGCTGCTGGTTTCGGCGATCTCGCGGCCAAGATCACGGCCGGCGTCGATTGGCTCGCCGCGGACGCAGCGCGTGTCGAACTCGTGGCTCCCGAAATATGGGACATGGTCCAGCCCTTCGCGCTTTCCATACTGGAAAAATCCGCTGACATCAAGCGGCGCGAAAGCGCCGCGATCGGCGATCTCTACCGCGGGCTCATCGCCACCGGCCTCGCTATGCAGCGCTACCACGACTCGCGCCCGGCTTCCGGGGCGGAGCATCTTCTCAGCCACGTGTGGGAGATGGAGCATCTCGGCGTCGACGGCATCCCCGTATCCCACGGTTTCAAGGTCGCCATCGGCACGATAGCCGTAACGATATTCCAGCGAGCCCTTTTTTCGCTCTCCAGGGACGAGATGGCGGCCGCTTCGGTAGCCGCTGCGGCCGTGGGCGAGGATCTTCTGAGCCGCCGCCTCGCCGCGGGCGAACGTCCCGCATGGCGCGATGTCTTCGCCGTCATCTGGGCGCAGCGGCGGCGCGAGGTTTCCTGGATGGCCTTCGTGATGCTCTTTGTCTTCTGGGTCTGGATGTATCAGGTCCGCCTGCTGATCGCGCTCTGTCTCGGCCTCATTTCCTTCGCCTCGTTCGAGCAGTTC
>PGXP01000359.1 GCA_002839205.1 Spirochaetae bacterium HGW-Spirochaetae-9 | reverse complement strand
GGTGGACAGCTATTTGACAATCCAGAAGATCCGATTTGGAGCCAAGCTCAATACCGTGGTTGAGTTGGAGGATTCGATCGCGACGACCAAGACCCCGAAACTCATAATCCAACCCCTGGTGGAAAATGCCCTGATCCATGGACTGGAACCGAAAATAGGGAACTGGCGGTTGACGATCAAAGCCTATCGGGACCTCTCGGACATCGTCATCAGCGTTGCCGACAACGGCATAGGGTTTCCCGACCACCTGCAGTATGATACATTGTTCGAACCGGAGTCGCACAACCATGTCGGATTGTACAATATCCATAGGCGCCTGAAATTACGATACGGGGACGGTGCCGGACTTGTCATAGATTCGGCGAAGGATGAAGGAACCATTGTAACCATTCGAATCCCCCTGGAGGATGTATCGTCCAGCACCAAGGAGACTGAATAATGGCTTTTACCGTGATAATAGTGGAAGACGAAGACCTTATCAGAAGTGAAATCGAACAAAGCACGCCGTGGGAGAACCTTGGTCTGACCGTCGTGGGCAGTGCCTCGGACGGATTGTCCGGAATGGACATGATCCGTCAATTGAATCCCGATATCGTAATCACGGATATCCGACTCCCCGGACAAGACGGACTGAAGATGCTTGCCGATTGTTCCGTGGACCACGCTATTATTTTGAGCGGACACAGCGACTTCTCCTATATGCGCAGCGCCATAAAGTTGGGAGTGTTCGATTACCTGCTCAAACCCTTCGACGATTCGGAATTGGAGGATGCCCTCGCCTCGCTTGTGCGGAAATTGCACGATGAGGAGGAGGAGATGGCCAAGTTGGGTAAAAGCCGGTCGCACGATGCCGCGATCGCCCTGCCGATGCATGTGGACAACCATATAGTGAACAGTGCGATCCGTATCGTCTCCGACACGTACCACAAGTGTATCGGCCTGCAGGAGACCGCTGCGTTGCTCCATGTTTCGGAAGGCCACTTGAGCCGGCTCTTCAAGGAACAGACCGGCATCAATTTCCTGCAGTATCTGAATGCATGGCGGGTGAACAGGGCCATCGATCTGCTGAAGGATCCCCGCATGAACATCACCATGGTATGCACCCGGTGCGGGTTTCCGACACCGGGCTATTTCACCAAGGTCTTCCGACGGTTTATCGGCATG
>PGXP01000080.1 GCA_002839205.1 Spirochaetae bacterium HGW-Spirochaetae-9 | reverse complement strand
GATCCCTTGCGGTTCATCGCCTTCAGGATGGATTCGGAAGCATGCTGGAAGGGGAGATCGAAGTAGGGGAGGATGCGCCTGTCTCCCGCCATGACCTCGAGAATGCCCTCAGGGAAATGATCGGGATGAATATAGAGGACGCGAATCCGAAAATCGCCCTCCAGGGCAGCCAATCGGGTGAGGAGCGCGGTTAGGCCGGAGCTGTCGGCCAGGTCGCTGCCATCGGCCAGGTCGCTGCCGAAGGCGCCGAGGTCCTGGCCTATGAGGTTGATCTCGAATATGCCCCGCCTGATGAGGCTGGAGCATTCACTGACGATGTCATCGATGGTTCTAGAGCGCAGCACGCCTCTGATGAGGGGGATGGCGCAGTAGGTGCAGCGGTTGTCGCAGCCCTCCGTCACCTTCACGTAGGCCGAGCCGGGGAAATCGAAAAGCCTTGTCCTCGAGTAGTAATTGCCCTGCACAGCTATAGGCTGTCCGGGGGCTATAGCCTTGCGCTCGCCGCGCATTGTCTCCGAAACGGATTCGGCCACGAGGGAGAGATCGGCGTTGCCGAAAATGCCGTCGGCCTCGGCCATGTCGCCGAGGAGGGCTTCCGGGTAGCGCTGGGCTAGGCAGCCTGCGACAAGAACCTTCTTGTCCGGCCACCGCGATTTGATGGCTATCGTCGCATCGATCGATTCGCGCTTGGCCGATTCGATGAAACCGCAGGTGTTGACGATGATAAGGTCGGCCTCCTCTCCGGAGGAGCTGTATTCGTAGCCGGCGTCTTCGAGGCGCGCGGCGATTTCCTCGCCATCCACCTGGTTCTTGGCGCAGCCATGCTGGTCTATGAAAAATTTCACGCACTATCCTCAGTCGAGATTGGATGATATGAGAGCCCATGAACCGCCGCTCTGGGACCAGGATATCCTTTTTACGGCGATTTCGCCCGGTTGGCCCAGTTCCAGGTCGGCCGTCTTGCCGCCCGATGCCTGGAAGCTCATCTTGACGGCCTGGGCGTTCGAAGTCCAAACCGTGAGGGCGTTCGTTACGTTGAGGGTGATGCTTTCGCCCTTGGAGAAATATTTCTCCACCCATTCCTTGCGGTCGGCTTCATAGCGGAAAAGGCAGCTCCCCCTGAAGCTCACCTGGACGACGAAGGGGTAGGGGCCCCGCGTGGATTTGATGATGACAGTATCAGTCTTGGGAGCACTCAGGTTTGTCGCATTCTCTGCCATAACGGCGCTCGCATTCTCCGGGATGGTGATGTCGCTTCCGGCATAATCGCTCGGTTCGAGCGCTGAGAATTCCACTTTCACGAGAGCGCCTGAGGCAGGCCTGTTTTTCTCGAAATCCCCTATGACTATAGAGGCGTCGGCGCTGCCGTCCTTGCCAGGATCGATCGGAGCCGTCTCGCTGAGCGCCAGCTTGAAGATTCCAAAGGGAGTCTCAAGATCCACAGTATCTCCGATAGCGGCAAGGCGGATCTTGTAGACATCGTTGCCCAGGGGAACCAGAAGGCTGTCTCCGATATAGAGGCGCATTTCGAAGGCACCGCCCTCCACCCTGTATTCGGAAGGAGCCTTTTCGCCGTCTTCCTGCTTTGAAATCCTCGCGACACCTCCGGCGACAATCCAGAGTGCGGCTACCACTACGATGGCGATCGCCAGAATGCTGAGCATTATGGTTGAAAACGATACCTTTTTCTTCACGGTTTCGGGTGGAGGCGAAGGTGGGGCGAGTCGCACTTCAAGCGAAGGTGCCGGCGCCTTTTTTGCCCTGGCAGGCGAGCGGTTTCGGGGTTTGGGGCCTGTTGTCTCGGCGCTGGGTTCGGAAATGGGTTCGGCAGGGATCGCCTTGGGCTTGCGTACTTTCTTTGGCTTCTCGATCTCGGGCTCGCCAGCTGGGGCTGCATCGCCTTCCACCGCCGACTCGGAAATTTCAGGTTTCGCGGGAGTCTCAGGCTTCGATGCAGCCTCTTGTGCTGCCGAAGCCTCCACCATGACCGGAGGGATTTCATCATCCTGGGCTCTATAGAGACCGATCATAATTTCCGGGTCCAAACCGAGGTATTCGGAATAGTTGCGGATAAAACCGACAATATATGGCTCGCCAGGGAATCCTGTAAAATCGTCATTCTCGATTTTGGACAAGAACCTCAAGCTGATATTGGTGTCGTCGGCTATCCTGTCGAGAGTGAGCCCCTTCCTGAGTCTGGTTTCCTGTATTCTGGATCCTATTTTAGCCATCGGACCTTCTTCACCTCTCGTCACTGGAAAAGAAAATTATTATATACATTGGCGCTCGCGGGAGCGTCGTAGAGGAACCTTGTGGCAGGGATATTCTGGTTCTGCTTCACCGAAGTGAAATCGAAGGCTATCCGCTCGTTGGCGACGGTCCAGCCCTCGATCCTGCGGATCAGAAGGCTGGATTCCGAGACGGAAATCCGGATCGTCTTGAAACCCTCGGCGACTGTTTTTCGCGCCAGCATCAGCTTGTGGACCATTTCGGAAGAATCCGGATCGAGGACGACGGCTTGAGGGCTGGATTCCCAAGCTATAGTGTAATTGCGTTTCATCATCGAGAGCCCTTCCCTCGATGCCATGGATGCGGCGGCTGCCCCGAGGCCGGCGCTCCCTGTGTCCTGCTGGAGGACAGCCCGAAACTGAGGGATGTACACGATCAGGCGCTCGCCATCGAAGACGATCACCTGCTCGGGCGGCTGGCTAAAATCGATGCGCAGGAGGGAGGGCGACTTGAAATACAGCTTGCCCTTCATCGGCTGGCTTGCGTTGGAAATGGCGAGCGACGCCTCATAGTCTTCGATCGTCGAATACCTGTCCGAAACTTTGGTGAAAAACTGCTCGGCTGTCAGGAAATCCTGAGCGCCCGCGGCAAGGACAAGTGAGACGAGGATGAGGCAGATGGCGGAAGTTTTTTTCATGCGCTTCAGCTCCGTTCAATCTGGATGATAAGGCTCGGCATGTCGGTGACAGCCGGAGGACCGAAATACTGGATGCTGCCCGGAAGGCGGTAATCCGAGGAGAGGGCCCATTTGTCCCGTTGTGATGCGAAGTACTTGAAAGGCTTGCCGTCCAGTTCCACGAGGGCCTTTCGGATGACGGGCTTATCCATGCCGTGGCGATGCTCGATGTTCATCATCGATACAAGGGGAATTCCTCCCGGTATCCACTCGCCGGCCGGGGAGGCGAGGTTGCGTATGGAGGCTATATACCCCGAGAAGCCGTAAAGGGCCAGGAGATATGCCGTGAAACCCAGTGAATAGCAGTAGTCCGCATCGAAGTTGGTGGGGAAGGCACAGCGGCCTTCGTAGCCCATAAAATGAGTCTGATAGTCGAACTTGCCCCTGTAGCTGCCCTCGGCGGCCATACTGGCCAGCTTTGTCTTCACCATGGCGACGAGAAGCTTTTCTGTTTCGATGCGCGAAACCTGGACGTTGCCGTGAGGGTCCCTGTCCCAGCAGAGCTGGGCGCTGATGTCGCCGGGAAGGGAAGTGAAAAGCCGGGCCGATTCCCCGGGGAGCCTTTCCGCGATGAAAGCCTTCTGTGCCTCCAACGAAGCGAGGGCCTTGAACCGATCGCCTTCATGGGCGAGCAGTTCATTGATGCCGGCGATCAGGATCTTCATCTCCGGGACAAACTCGATCAGCCCTTCGGGTATGAGGATGACGCCGAAATTTTCACCCTTGGAAGCCCTGGAAGCCACCGAGGAGGCGATGATGTCGATGATCTGCGCAAGGCTCATCTTCCTGGCTTCGATTTCTTCCGAGATGAGGGTGACGTTCGGCCTCGTCTGGAGGGCGCATTCGAGGGCGATGTGTGAGGCAGAACGGCCCATCAGCCTGATAAAGTGCCAGTATTTCCTTCCGGAGGGAGCGTCGCGGCAGATGTTGCCGATGAGTTCGGAATAGGTCTTGGTGGCCGTATCGAAGCCGAAGGAAGCCTCTATCCACTCGTTCTTGAGGTCGCCGTCTATGGTCTTGGGCACGCCCACCACGCTGATGGATGTACCGTGGGAGGAAAAATACTCGGCCAAAAGAGCCGCGTTCGTGTTGGAATCATCGCCGCCGACGACGATGAGGGCGTCGAGATGGTGACTGACAGCGTTGGCCAGGGCTTTTTCGAACTGCTCGGGCGTCTCGATCTTGGTGCGGCCCGAACCCACCATGTCAAAGCCGCCGGTATTGCGGTAGGAATCGACAAGCTCGGCGGTGATCTCGATGAATTTGTCGTCGACGAGACCTCCGGGGCCGCCCTTGAATCCTATCAGTTTTGATTCGGATGAACCGCGCTTCAGCCCGTCGAAAAGGCCGGCGATGACATTGTGGCCACCGGGCGCGGGACCGCCCGAGAGGAGGACGCCCACGATGAGGGTTTTGGAAGCGACCATGTTTTCACCCGCCATAAACTTGACGGCGGGTTTCCCGTAGCTGTGCGTGAATATTTCCTTGAGGCTGTCCTTGTCGTATGCTGGCTCTATGATTTCGGTAGGCACTGCCTTGATCCCGGCTATCCGTGAAGCATAAATTTCGGGCATTTTGGGGATATAGGCAAAACGCGCATTGTTCAGCGGTGAACGATCGGACATACCTGAAGTCTCCTGATGATTAATATACGCAATTCTACCTGTTCAAAGGCAAAATGAAAAGGC
Organism: Spirochaetae bacterium HGW-Spirochaetae-9; assembly: GCA_002839205.1. The sequence goes on along the minus strand of PGXP01000080.1, from coordinate 2,470 downwards.
ATCACATGCCACTGTGCCGATTTGTCGCGCAACGAAGGCGCTTTTTTCCAATCCCTCCTCAATCGATGGGGCCGAGGTGCCGATACTTGTAATGGAAACATGATGAATAAACTCACACTACGAACACTGACCGCCTGCGTGCTCATCGCGCTGGCTCTTCCCGCATTCGCGCAAAATCCCCTCACGCACACTTTAGGCAAGGGCGAGACGCTCTATGCCGTTTCCAGAAAGTACAAGGTTTCCTACGAGGCGCTGGCTGCCGCCAATGGAATCACCGATCCGACGAAACTGCGGATCGGCACCATCCTCATCATCCCTTCCGTTCACACGGTAGCGAAAGGTGAAACCCTCTATGGGATCGCCAGGCTCTACGGAGTGACCATAGGCGAGCTGTTGGCAGCGAACAAGCTCAAGCTGGATTATATCCTTAAGATCGGCGACACTCTCATAATACCGGCACAGCCCATCGTGGCGGCAACATCCACTACCACGATGCCACCAACCACGACACCTTCCGTCACAACACCAATGACAATACTGCAGCCTGTCGCAACAACCTCATCGACGACAACAACAACAATTCTTCCCGCTCCCCCCATTAGCGCGGGGCGAGTCACCCTGCCCGAACCGGTGAAGACACAGGACAGGATTGTCGACATGAAGCTGGAGTGGCCGGTGCCCGGCAAGGCTATGTACCTGGATGGCAAGCTTGAAGGGATGATGATCAGAGTGAAGGCAGGCGAAGCGGCCAAAGCCATCGCTTCGGGTACGGTCGTGTCGGCCGGGCCTTCGCGAGGGTTCAACCAGGTGGTTTTTATCCAGGCCAAATCGGGATATGTCTACGTCTACGGCGGCAACGAAGCCCTCTTTGTGAAAACGGGCGACCAGATTGTCTCGGGCAAGGAGATCGGGAAGATTGGGATCGACGCCAAGGACGGCTCACCGATAGCCTATTTTTTCGTCTTCAGGAATGGCCAGCCAATAGACCCCGCATTGGCGCCTCGCGACTGATACGCTCTAACTTGACATTTTTTCATATTTAGTCTTCACTGCTGGCTTCAGGCATGCTATTATTTGAATGTAAGCCATCGCGTTCCAGTTAAAAAGTGAGGCTATGAATAGAAAAGAAGTTGTCAACGAAGCGCAAGAAACTCTTTCTTCAATAGCCGGGGTAAAGCATGACGTATCCCATCTGCCTAAAACGCATGCCGACAGGAAAAAGCACCACGCCGACGAAAAAGATCCCCTCTCGCTGTATCTGTCACAGATAGCAAAATTCAAGCTCCTGAGCGCGGCTGAAGAACAGTACCTGGGAAAATCCATACAGGATCAGGCGAAGCATCTCGAGTCGCACCGGGCAATGCCTGAAGGGGAGCAGGGCGCCAGCCATGCGTCGGAGACAACCCGGCTTGAACAGGAGCTCTCAGCGACAAAACAGTCGATGATATCTTCCAACCTGCGCCTTGTCGTTTCCATAGCGAAAAGTTATCAGCACCGGGGCTTGGGACTGCTCGATCTCATCGACGAAGGGAATATCGGGCTGCTTGAAGCCGTCGCCCGCTTCGACTACTCGCGCGGATACAGGTTTTCCACCTATGCCACTTGGTGGATACGGCAGGCTATCATCAAGAGCCTTGCAGACCAGGGAAGGGTTATACGCATACCCGTCCATATGCTCAATACGATACGCAAATGCTACTATGCATCCAAACAGCTCACCCAGGAACTGGGCAGGGTTCCTGAAGTGGACGAAATCGCCAGGCGTGTCGACATGACGAGGCAGAAAGTATTGAAGGTGATGGAATTCTCCCAGAATACAGCCAGCCTCGATTCGGCGATCGACAATGAAAATAGCACCTCGCTGTCCGATGTCCTCAGGGATGAAACGGGAATAGATCCCTATTCCGAAGCCTTCACAACGACGATGAAGGACATTCTGGATTGCGTCCTCCGCGACTTGAGCGAGCGGGAGACTACGATACTGAAGTTGCGCTATGGCTTGTCAGGGGAGTCCACCCACACCCTTGAGGAGACGGGCAAAGCCCTCGGCATAACGCGCGAGAGGGTGCGGCAAATACAGGAGCGAACCCTCGAAAAGCTCCGCCTGAGGAAGGAGCTGTCGGAGTGCGGGGGCTGAAGCCCAACACAAGGCTGATTGTTTGAAATAAACAGCGTTGCGGATATGGAAGGGGGCGGCCGGGCGGATAGATCCGCCCGGCCGCCCCCTTCGGCACCAACGATAACGGAAAAGTACCTACATCCCAAAGAGAGCCTTCATGGCCCCATCACCCTTGGCTTTGGCTATGTCGGCTGCCGTCTCGCCGGATATGTTCCTGGCCTCTTTGCTGGCTCCCATTTCCATGAGGAGTCTCGCGGCATCGACCTTCCCCTCCCTTACAGCGTAGTGGAGGAGGGTCGCGCCGTGGACATCGGCGGCATCGATGCCTGCAGCCTTGGCGAATTCCCTCAG
>PGXP01000358.1 GCA_002839205.1 Spirochaetae bacterium HGW-Spirochaetae-9 | reverse complement strand
ATGCAGTTGGTGTTTGCCCTCCTTCTGATCGGATTGGCTGTAGTGATCGCATACAAATCAATCAAATCGCTTTTCTTCAATTCGAAAACGGCTACGGCAGCTGGAGAGCAGATGTGAACAACCCATCGGTCACAACGATTTGCTTGTATTTACCGGCATTAGGATTTAGACTACTGACATTCTGACGAGTCCAAGGTAGGAAAACACCATCGGCACTGTAACACGACGAATCAAATTGGGTTTCGGCATCGGTGATTTGGGGGGCAATCTCTTTTTCACCGTTATTGGATTCTACCTGCTCTTTTTCCTCACGGATATCGTGCATCTGTCCGCAGCCCTTGCGGGAACGGTACTGATGATAGGCAAGATTTGGGATGCCGTCACCGACCCGATCACGGGGTATGTGTCGGACAGGACCCGTTCGCGATGGGGAAGACGCAGACCCTATATGTTCGTCGGCGCAATCGTATCCTTCTTCACCATGGGAATGATGTTCACCCGACCCTCATTCCAGTCCCAAACGACACTATTTGTCTACCTTACATTCCTCTATTGTCTGTTGAACACCGCATACACCCTGGTGAACATACCCTATGCGGCGCTGCTGCCCGAATTGACCGACGACTACAACGAACGGACACTTCTGACCGCATACCGGATGAGCTTTGCCGTACTCGGAACATTTGTCGGAGCTGGTGCGGTCATGCCGATCATCGACCTGTTCGCCCCCTCGGTGGATCTCGGGTGGTCGGTCATGGGCTATATCATGGGCGCTGTCATGCTTTTGACCACACTGATCACCATCTGGGCGGTCAGGGAACCGCAACATTTGGAAAACCAACCCGAGAAGGGATTCTTCACTACCTATACGGAGGCATTGAAGAACAAGGTATTCCTCACCGCGCTATTTCCCTGGGCTTTCTTCATCGCCGGCACTTCGATGGTGCAAGGGGCACTGGTCTATTACTTCACCTACATCTTCGGCAATGGGGGGCTATTCCAAATGGCGCTTGTCCTCCTCTTGGCGACCAGTCTCCTCTGCATCCCCATCTGGGTAAAAATCTCGGAGCGGATCGGAAAAAAAGCCTGTTACATGATTGGTATGGGTATCATGGGAGTCGGGGTCATGGTGTTCTCCCTCCTTGGCGAAATCATCGGTCCGACGGC
>PGXP01000079.1 GCA_002839205.1 Spirochaetae bacterium HGW-Spirochaetae-9 | reverse complement strand
CGATATCCGGATATCGTTGCATGGTCACTTGGAGTCCTTTTTTCAATTCTGAGAATAATCGGAGGATATCCCAGTATAAGGTCCCCGCAGCCATGATTGGCGTATTTTCAAAACGGTAGGTGACTTCCATTTCAGCCTTGGATCCGTCATAAGCTGCGACAACCGCTCGGCCATTGCTCGCACCAAGATCAAAAATCAAGAACCGTTTTTTCTTCATTTCTTAGCTCCGCCAATCATATTTCAACATCGGGAAAATGGCTCATATGATATTTGCTCGATCACTGAGCTATTGCTCAAAATTCTATAGCGTACTATTAAAAACTGTCAAGGTAATAATCAAATTATGAACAAAATGATGCGCTTAGGTCTTCTTTATAAATTATCAAGTTTCATACTCAGCCATGATAGCTAGGCCAGATGATGTTCCTATGCGTTCGGCGCCAGATTCAAGCATCGCGATGCATTCAGCCTTTGTTCGAATTCCGCCGGCGGCCTTTACCTTGGCCAAGCCCCCAAGCGTTTGGCGCATTAGGGTGACATCTTCGATAAGTGCGCCGCCCGTTCCAAAACCGGTACTGGTTTGCGCGAATCGGGCTCCCCCCTCCACAAGCGCTCGACATGCAAGAATTTTATCTTGCCTATTGAGGTAGCAAGTTTCGATTATCACTTTTACAGGAGCAGGCTTTACAGCTGCGACAACCTCTGCCACATCCATGGCTGCTGCGGTCCAGTCTCCAGTTTTTATAGCGCCAATATTAATCACCATATCGATTTCACTCGCTCCCTGTGATATGGCAAGTTTCGCTTCCTCCACCTTTATTGAAGTCATAGCAGCCCCAAGAGGGAAACCAATAACCGCACAGGTTCCAACACTTGAACTATTAAGTTCTAAAACACAAAGATTTACCCAATAGGGATTTACACAGACATTTGCAAATCCGTAAAGTAAAGCTTCTTTACAGTGTCGTATTATTGTATCCCTATCAGCCGTCGCCTTAAGCATGGAATGATCGATTACTGAAGCCATTTCCTTAATAGTCCATACTCGATTAGTCATGACCACCCCTCTCTCTAAATCACTCGAGTGATTCAATTAAATCTCAAAGCGCCGCGCCAGATATTCACGCCTCGTGGCGACGAGGCTCTCGAGCTCGGCGAGCATGCGCGCGTCAGCCAGCCGAGCAATTGAGAATACATGGTTCTCGGTCTCGTCGGTGTATCTTTTGACGAAGCTGATATCGGTGACATAGCCGAGGCTGATCATGTTGGAGATCCTGTCGGCCGATTTCAGGACCTTGGCTCGCATAGAGCCGAAATCCCTGATACGCGCGAGGAAATCCACCTTGTTTTCGATGGGCCGGCGCGTCACTTCGAGGACGAGCTTATAGACCCCGGCCGATTCATCATCGATGGAGAGGATGCTGTCCCTGTCGATATCGGGCACATCCTCGACGAGGTCGTGGATCACTGAGGCCTTGAGGAGGACTGAATCGATGTAGCCGTAGTCCATGAGGATGGCCATTGTGTCGAGCTGATGGCGGAACATGTTGCCGCCCGATCGTCTCAGCTTGCCGATGAGGCTGGTGGCGAGCTGGATATAAGGGGCGAGGTGCATATTCTTGAGCATGAGCATCGCGCCCTCATCCATGGGGACGCTCTCGGTGCGAAGGGGATGACTGGAGTTCCGGGTATTTGAAAACTCCTTCGTATCGAAGGGAATACCCGCACTCCCGTCGGAATTCATGAGAGCTCCTCGATGTAATGACGAAGCTTCGCTACTTTCGATTCGGCCTCCGCGCCTTTCTGCCTTTCCTGCGCGACGATCTCCGCTGGAGCCGAGGCGACGAAAGCCTGGTTGGCCAGCTTGGCCCGCACCTTGGCGACAAACGCCGATTCCTTCTGGATATCCTTGTCGAGCTTGGCGACGAGCTTAGCCGTGTCGACGAGTTCCTTGACATCGACGAAGAGCTCGAAGCCTTTGCCGACGAGGGCGACTGCTCCCACCGGCCTGGACGCGTCTTTTTCGAGGAAGCGCGGCTCCGGGCCGTTCACGAGGAGGGCGATGAGGGCGCCTCCCCGCTTCAGGAAATCTGCGCCTTCGAATCCTGCCTCAAAGCGGATCGATAGGGGCATGCGGGCTTCGGGAGGAATCTGGAACTCGGAGCGGAGGGTGCGCGCGAGAGTCACAAGCTCGCGCAGGCTGTCGAAACGCGCGGCGAGCTCGGGGTTCAAGCGCGAATCGTCGCGCCTGGGCCAGGGCTGGGATATGAGGCGGCCGCCCGAATTGGGCAGCATGCCATAGATCTCCTCGGTGACGAAGGGGAGGAAGGGATGCAGGAGCCTCAGGGATTCTTCCAGCACCATGAGGAGGACGGTCGTCGCCCTGTCTTTTTCCCCATCATCGCCGAAACGGGTGGAGAGCTTGGCGGCCTCGATGTACCAGTCGCAGAAATCGTCCCAGAAATAGGAATAGGCTGTCTGGGCGGCGTCGTTGAAACGCCAGGACTCGAGGGCTCGGGCCGTCTGGGAGGCTGCTTCGTCCAGGCGGTGGAGTATCCACCTGTCCGTATCGCTGAGCGTGATGGCTTCGGCCGGAATGAAGTTCCGCCCTTCGAGGTTCATGAGAATGTAGCGCGAGGCGTTCCAGACCTTGTTGGCGAACTTGGAGCCCATCCTGAAGCTCTCATGGTCGATGAGGATATCCTGGCCGGCCGCGCAGTTGTAGGCGAGGGTGAATTTGAGGGCATCGGCTCCGTATTCGTCGACGATCTCGAGGGGGTCGATGCCGTTGCCGAGGCTCTTGGACATCTTGCGCCCCTGCTTGTCGCGGATGAGGCCGTGGATGAACACTTCGCTGAAGGGCGCCTTTTCGGTGAACTCCATGCCGGCCATGATCATGCGGGCGACCCAGAAGAAGATGATGTCGTAGCCGGTGACGAGGGCGCTCGTAGGATAGAAACGCCTGAGGTCGGCGGTGTCCTTGGGCCAGCCCAGGGTGCTGAAGGGCCAGAGCCAGCTTGAGAACCAGGTGTCGAGGACGTCCTCATCCTGCCAGATGTCGGTAGAGCCGCATTTCGCGCAGATAGTCGGGTCTTCCCGCTCGACAAGGATGGCGCCGCAGTGGCGGCAGTAGAAGGCCGGAATCCTGTGCCCCCACCAAAGCTGTCGGGAGATGCACCAGTCGCGGATATTCTCGAGCCAATGTTTGTAGGTGTGTTCCCATTTCTTCGGGAAAAAGTTGACATCGCCATCCTGCCAAGCCTTGAGCGCCTTCTCGGCGAGGGGCTTCATCCTCACGAACCACTGCTTGGAGAGGTAGGGCTCGATAGAGGTATGGCAGCGGTAGCAGTGGCCGACGGCATGGACCAGCTTCTCCTCGGATTTGAGGAGACCCATGCTCTCCAGGTCGGCGAGGACGAGCTTCCTGGCTTCGAGGACCTTCATGCCGCGATATTTTTCGGGCACCTTGTTCGAAAGGGTGCCGTCGGGATTGAGGATGTTGATGCGCTCGAGGCCGTGGCGGTTGCCCACCTCGAAGTCGTTGGGGTCGTGGGCGGGCGTTATCTTGACGAGTCCGGTGCCGAAAGCCCTGTCGACATAGGCGTCGGCTATAAGAGGGATGGTCCTGTCCGTGAGGGGAAGCTTTATCATTTTACCGATGAGGGCGCGGTAGCGCTCATCCTCGGGGTGAACGGCGACGGCCGTATCGCCGAGGAGGGTCTCTGGCCTCGTCGTGGCTATTTCGATCCTGCCCGAAGGGCATTCGGGGCAGGGGCCGTCGGCGAGCTCGTACCAGATGTGCCACATGGCGCCGTTTTCGTCCTCATGCTCGACTTCGTCGTCGGAGAGGGCGGTGCCGCAGCTCGTGCACCAGTTGACGAGGTACTCGCCCTTGTAGAGGAGGTTGCGCTCATACAGTGTGACGAAAACCTCGCGCACCGCCTTGGAGAGGCCGGCGTCCAGGGTGAAACGCTCGCGGGACCAATCCACGCTCGACCCTATCTTGGCGAGCTGGTTGTTGATGAAGGCCTTGTGTTCCTTCGCCACCTTCCAGGTTTCCTCGACGAAGGCTTCGCGGCCCATGGTCCGCCTGTCCTTGCCTTCCTTGCGCAGCATCTTCTCGACGACATTCTGCGTGGCAATGCCGGCGTGATCGGTGCCGGGCACCCAGAGGGTCGGGCGCCCCGTCATGCGCCGGTAGCGGATCTGGACATCCTGGAGGCTGTTGTCCAGGGCATGGCCGAGGTGGAGGACACCGGTTACGTTGGGGGGAGGGATGACGATGGTAAAGGGTTTTTTCGTCCTGTCGCTCGAGGGCAGGAAATGCCCCTCATCTTTCCACTTCGCGTAGATCGAATCCTCGAAACTCTTTGGATCGTAGGCCTTGGCCAGTTCGATCGCCTTCATGCGTCCCTCCGCGCTGAACCAAAAATATTGATTCAAAGAGCATAGCTGAAAAGCCTCGCCGAGGGAAGGCCGGGGGGCTTCTTTTCAAGGAGCCGGAATTACCCCATAATCATGCCAGAAGCGACCGGCATTCGCCGGATCCATCCACGAGAAGAGGCATCCTCTGGGTGCGGCAAGGTGGCAATATGGCATACGGACAGCCTTGGGACTTTCTGGATACCTACAGGGAGAAGAAATTCGAAGGGGAGTGGCCTACCCTCCCCGAGCTTTTCGCCATTTCGGCGGAGCGCTTCCCCGACCACGCCTGTTTTACGGTCTATTCGCCTGAAAGGGTGAGCCTGAACTACAGCCAAGCCCATGCGGCGATCCACAAGGTGGCTGGATACCTGCTCTCGCTTGGCCTTGCGAAAGGCGACAAGATAGCCCTAACAGGCAAAAATTCGCCGGAATGGGCCGTCGCCTATCTGGCCGTACTCGAAGCCGGCGCAATCGTCGTTCCCATTGACTACCAGCTTGGATTGCCGGAAACGGTAAACCTCGTGAACGCGAGCGATGCGCGCATCCTCTTTGTGGATGACGAAAAAGCCGAACAGCTCAAGGCCGCCTGCCCCGGTCTGGTGAAGCTGTTGAGGCTGGAAGGCTCGGGCGATGATTCCATCTACAAACTCGCCTCTCCTCCCAGCCCTGGCTTTCATGCGGCATTCAAGACCGTGCAGGACGATGTGGCCGCCATACTCTACACCTCCGGGACGACGGGAACTCCCAAGGGCGTCATGCTCAGCCACAAGAACCTCGTGGCCGATTGCTTCCTCGCACAGGCCAATCTCCATCTGAGGGATGACGACGTCTTCTACGCCCTCCTGCCCATCCATCATTCCTACACGATGCTCGCCGTCTTTATCGAATCCTTCTCCGTAGGGGCCGAAACTGTCTTCGGAAAACGCATGGTGGTCAAGCAGATCCTCAAGGATCTGAAGGAAGCCCACGTCACCATGTTCCTCGGGGTTCCCCTCCTCTTCAACAAGCTCCTGAACGGCATCCTCAAGGGCATCGCGGAAAAAGGTCCCCTCGTCAATGGACTTATAAAAGCGATGATGGGCCTCTCCGGATTCATCAAGAAAGCCTTCAAGGTAAATCCTGGAAAGAAGCTTTTCCATTCGGTGCTGGAAAAGGCCAGCCTTTCGACCATCCGCATCTGCATATCGGGCGGAGGCCCCCTGGCCCCTTCCGTATTCAGGAAATACAACCAGCTGGGCATCGACTTTGTCCAGGGATACGGGCTCACCGAAACCTCGCCCATCCTCACCCTCAACCCGGTGGAGCACTACAAGGAAACCTCGGTAGGAAAGCTCATCCCCCAGTGTGAGATGAGGATTCTGGAACCCGACGCCGACGGCATCGGTGAGATCGTCGTAAAAGGGCCTATGGTGATGCAGGGCTACTACAAGATGCCCACAGAGACGAAAGAAGTCTTCACCGACGATGGCTGGCTGAAGACGGGCGACCTCGGCTACCTGGACGGGGAAGACTATCTGTATCTGACGGGAAGAGCCAAGAACATGATCGTCACCGAGGGCGGCAAGAATGTTTACCCCGAAGAGATCGAGAACCGTTTCCAGCTCTACGGCGAAATCGACCAGATCCTTGTGCGAGGATATATAGAGAAGAAAGAAGAGGTCTCCGAAATGATCGAAGCCCTCATCTATCCTGAACAGGAATGGCTTGGCAAGCTCGCCAGCGAAAAGGCTGCCGCCCTTGCCGCCGCAGAGGCACGCATGAACGCCATCGTCGAAGAAGTGAACAAGAAAATGCCATCCTACGAGAAGATCACGAGGGTAGTCATCCTACGCGATCCTCTCGAGATGACAACTACCAAGAAAGTGAAGCGTTTCAGCACACAGGTCTAGCATGGAAGTAAAGTTTTCGCTTCTCGACGCCCTGCCGGAGCCCCTCACACTGCCCTCCTGCGCGGTCAGGAAAAACGGCATCAGGGTCTGTGTCATCGGCGGCGGCGGAACAGGGCTCGCCCTGGCCTACGATCTGTCGCAGCGCGGCTTCGACGTCACACTTCTCGAGAAAGGCGAACTGACATCGGGCACGACGGGACGCCACCATGGCCAGCTTCATTGCGGTGCGCGCTACGCCTGGGCTGACCGCAACATCGCCAGGGAGTGTTACGCCGAGAGCCTCGTCCTCGCCCGAATAGCAGGCGGCTGCATCGAATACAATGGAGGCTTTTTCGTCGCCCTGAACGATGAGGATGCAGCCCTCCAGAGCGTTTTCGTGGAGCGATGCCTGGATGCCGGCATACCGGCCGCTCCCATCGATACGGAGAGGCTCATGAGGCTGGAGCCAAGACTTTCCCCAGGAATCAAGGCAGCTGTGGCCGTCCCCGACGGCAGTTTCGACGCCTTCAGGCTTGCACTACTGTTTGCCGAGGCAGCTCGGCTTTTGGGCGCCCGGATTTTGCCCTGGCACGAGGTTACAGGCTTCGACATTTCGGGCGGCAGGCTGCGCGGCGTCGTGGCAAGAAATCTGAGTATCGAGCATGATAACGCAGGCCGGGGACGCGAGATCAGGATCGACTGCGACATGGCCGTGAGCGCCACAGGGGCATGGGCAGGCACTATCGGCAGCATCGCGGGGCTTTCCATCCCCATCGTTCCAGCCCCGGGAGCCATGGTGGCTGTCAAGGGCAGGCTTGTCGACCATGTCATCAGCC
>PGXP01000357.1 GCA_002839205.1 Spirochaetae bacterium HGW-Spirochaetae-9 | reverse complement strand
TTCCGCTTTCGAAGCTATCCTCGAAATTCAGGCTGGAAAGCGCGAGCTCACCCTGGATATCGCAGAAATCGTCGCCGCCGCGATGAAAGAGTGGGCCTCAGATTTGGGAGCCACCCATTATACCCACTGGTTTCATCCGCTTTCTGGACTCACTGCCGAAAAGCACGAATCATTCGTATCGCCACAGCCCAACGGCGGCATTCTCATGGAGTTTTCCGGTAAAGAGCTGGTAAAAGGCGAGCCTGATGCCTCAAGCTTTGCTTCCGGAGGCCTTCGAGCCACCTTCGAGGCACGTGGCTATACCGCCTGGGATGTTACGAGCCCCGCATTCCTGAAACGCAATGCCGACCGCTATGTCCTCTGCATTCCCACCGCCTTTGTGTCCTATGCAGGGCACGCGCTCGACAAGAAAGTGCCCCTCCTGCGGTCGATGGAAGCAATCAATCGCGCCGGTTTGCGCCTGCTTCGACTGCTCGGCGACACCGAAAGCGAGCGCATTATCACCTATGCAGGCCCGGAACAGGAATATTTTCTCGTCAATGCCGAACTGTACAGAAAGCGCCCGGATCTCTTGCTCTGCGGGCGCACTGTGCTCGGAACCATGGCAGCGAAGGGTCAGGAACTTGAAGATCACTATTACGGCGCAATCGAAGAAAAAGCTGCCGCCTTTATGAATGAGCTCAACAGCGAGCTCTGGGCCATGGGCATTTCCGCCAAAACCCAGCACAACGAGGTAGCGCCGAATCAGTTTGAGATCGCGTGCATTTACTCGCAGGCAAACATCGCAGCAGATGCAAACCAGCTCGTTATGGAGACTATCCGCAAGGTAGCCGAGCACCATGGAATGGCTGCACTGCTCCATGAAAAGCCTTTTGCGGGAATCAACGGCTCTGGGAAACACATCAACTGGTCAATCGGCACCGATAAGGGTGCAAATCTTCTCGATCCTGGCGAAGTGGCAAATGCCCCGAACGAAAAAGATGCTGCATACAAGTTCATGCGTTTTGTATTGTTTTCCCTGGCGGTCATCGAAGCGGTCGACCGGCGCGCCGGCCTTCTCAGGGCCGCAACTGCAACCGCAGGCAACGATCGTCGCCTTGGCGGTCATGAGGCACCGCCCGCAATTCTCTCAGTGTATCTCGGCGACCCCTTGCACGATCTTTTTGATTCGCTCGAAACG
>PGXP01000356.1 GCA_002839205.1 Spirochaetae bacterium HGW-Spirochaetae-9 | reverse complement strand
CGAGCTGGAGAAGAAGTATATCGGCAAGACCTTTGATCTTGGTGAGAACGTTTCGGTCAGTTTCGATGAACAGTCGTTCAAGCGGATGTCCATGGTCTATGGGGAAGTGCTCGATTTCGCTACTTCCATCTACACCACATTCTTTGCCGACGGTACCTACGATGCCGATTTCGAAATCTCGATCGACGAGACGACCACGCCGACCTCTCCATTGGAACACTTCTTCGTCGCCAACGAATTGACCGCCCGAGGTGTGAAGTTCGCGACAATCGCTCCCCGTTTCTGCGGTGAGTTCCAGAAGGGTGTCGACTATATCGGAGATATCAAGCAGTTCGAAGCCGAGCTGGTCGACCATGCCGCCATTTCCCGCCATTTCGGGTACAAGATCAGCCTCCACTCCGGATCGGACAAATTCATGGTGTTCCCGATCTTCGGTCGGTTGACCAGGGGTCGGTTCCATGTGAAGACCGCTGGAACCAACTGGCTCGAGGCCATGAAGGTCATTGCTATGGTCGACCCGAAATTCTTCAGGGAAATCCACGCGTTCGCCCTCTCGAAGTTCGACGAGGTCACCAAGTACTATCACGTATCAACCGATATCACCAGGATTCCCGATCTGGACACGCTGTCCGACAAGGCGCTGTTGAAATTGTTCGAGCACAATGATGCGCGGCAATTGATACACATCACCTACGGACCGATCCTCTCCACCAAGGATGAGAAGGGCGAGTACGTGTACAAGGATCGCCTCTACCGGTTGTGGAAGCTCCATGAAAAACACTATTCCGACCTGCTGTTCCACCATATCGGACGGCACTTGGAAGAGTTGTACAAGCACATGCGAGGATAGTGGATGGTAATTGTCATTGCTTCGGATATTCATGGGTCCGCGCTCTGGACCCGACGTCTTTTGGATGCATGCGAGGCCGAACAGGCCTCGCAGTTGCTTCTTCTGGGGGACCTGTTGTACCACGGTCCACGCAATCCGCTGCCCGACGGGTATGATCCGAAGGTAGTGGTGGAACTGCTCAACGCCCAAGCCGAGCGGATCATCGCCATTCGCGGGAATTGTGATTCCGAAGTCGATTCCATGGTGTTGCGCTTTCCGTTGGCCGAATCGGCTTGGATAGTGGTGGACGGGCACCGTTTCTACTGTTCGCATGGGCATCGCTACCATGAC
>PGXP01000355.1 GCA_002839205.1 Spirochaetae bacterium HGW-Spirochaetae-9 | reverse complement strand
TGTGTCGGAGGCGGCTCCAACGCAATCGGCATATTCAGTGGGTTCCTCGATGATCCCGAAGTGGATATCATCGGTGTGGAACCGGGTGGAAGGGGTCCGGCTGACGGTGACAACGCGGCGACCATGACCTATGGTACGCCGGGAATCATCCATGGATTCTCCTGCTATCTGTTGCAGGACAAGTCGGGGGAACCGTTGCCTGTCTATTCCATTGCGAGTGGACTCGATTATCCAGGTGTCGGACCACAGCACTGTTATCTCAAGGACATCAAACGGGTCAAGTACGAGGTCGCCACAGACCGCGACGCGCTGGTCGCCTTCTACGACCTGAGCCGGCTCGAAGGGATCATTCCCGCACTGGAAAGTGCGCATGCCATAGGGTATGCGATCAAGGTCGCGGCGAAGATGAAACCAGAGGAAACGATCCTGGTGAACCTTTCGGGACGCGGGGACAAGGACATGGACTATGTCATGGAGCATTACCCGCTCGAATCCTACGAGGAACAGCAACTCCTGGTAAAATGACACCTGCACACATATACTTTCCACAAGTTCTTTCCTGGACGACCGTTACCGCCAACGGTCGTTCGGTATCGTGAAGCTGTGGCCACATCGGTTCCGAAAAATTCCCTTCAGGTGGTTTGCACTGTCGGTCGATTGGGGTAGACTGGACCCGAAGCCACATGGAGGTATTGTGATGACATCTGTGTTCACCATGGTCGTTCCCCAATGGCAGGGGGCAGCGGCCGGTACAGGACCATATCACGGAGCCCAGGCAATCGCAAGGATGCTGGGAGCCGATCGTATCGATGTGCAGGTTCCGGTTCATGAGCAATCGGTGGCCAAGAAGGAAGAAGGTATCTGGTACGAGTACGAGATAGCCGAGCACCTGAAAAGCGCTTTGGCCTCACTCGAGGCTTCGAAGCCCCAGCGCATATTGACCATCGGAGGCGATTGTGCCAGCGATATCGCGTCGATCAGTTACTTGAACCGCCTCTATGATGGCGATTTGACCGTACTTTGGCTGGATGCCCACGCCGATCTCAATACACCCGAAAGTTCCCCCAGCAACAAGTTCCATGGCATGCCGTTGCGATTGCTGTTGGGCGAGGGAGCTCCAGGATTGTTGGAGATGCTCCCGTCGACATTGGAACCAGGACAGGTGGTGTTCACCGGATTGC
>PGXP01000354.1 GCA_002839205.1 Spirochaetae bacterium HGW-Spirochaetae-9 | reverse complement strand
AATCCTATTCGCCTTCGGCCTAACGATTTTCGCAGGTATGGCAACCGGTGTCGGTTCGCTCATGTCATTCTTCTCCAAGAAATTCAATCCCAAATTCCTTGCCGGAGCCTTGGGCTTCTCGGCCGGGGTCATGATATATGTTGCGTTGATTGAGATTTTCTTCAAGGCGAAGGTTGCCTTGGAGGGGGCTCTTGGAGCAAAGCCCGGTTACTGGGCGACGACAGGAGCCTTCTTTGGAGGAATCGCGATCATCGCGCTTATAGACAAATTGATCCCATCGTACGAGAACCCCCATGAGATCCACAAGCAACCGGGTGGGAAGGTGTCGGCCAAGGATGCCGAGGATCCCAGGCTTCTGCGGATGGGGTTCTTCAGTGCCCTCGCGATCGCGATCCATAACTTTCCCGAAGGCCTGGCCACATTCATGGGAGCTCTTGCCGATCCCCGGTTGGGTATCAGTATAGCTGTGGCTATAGCTATCCACAACATCCCCGAAGGGGTTGCGGTTTCGGTTCCCATCTATTACGCAACCAAAAGTCGAAAAAAGGCCTTCTGGTTGTCCTTGCTCTCAGGGGTTTCGGAGCCGATCGGTGCGTTGCTGGGTTTCTTCCTGTTGCGCCAGTGGTTCAACGATGTCACCTTCGGTGTGGTCTTTGCCGCTGTAGCAGGAATAATGGTCTACATTTCGCTCGATGAACTGCTTCCTACTGCCGAGGAATATGGAGAACACCATGTGGCGATAGGTGGGGTGATAGCGGGAATGGTGGTCATGGCGTTGAGTCTGGTGTTGTTGGCGTAGCGGATTAGCGGGTTTCGGTTCGTTTTTTGCCGTCCGGGCTAATTGCCATGGCAGGATCGACGAATCTCATGCATGCCATGACGCCAATGAGGATCATGCACGCTGCGGCGCCGGCATATCCCATGATCTTGTATGAACCTGTGAAGGTGCTGCCGACGCTGAACAACCAAGGTCCGATCGCACTTCCGGCGACTAGGATAGACATGGCGAACCCGCTGATTGCGCCAAGATGTTTTCTACCGAACAACTTGGGCCATGTCACTACGCTGAGCATACTGAACATGCCGTTGGCGATACCATACGAAACCAACAAGGTGATATCCCCGAACTTTGTTCCCAGGATGGCCAGGGATGCGGACGTTGTGAACATTGCGGCACCGAA
>PGXP01000353.1 GCA_002839205.1 Spirochaetae bacterium HGW-Spirochaetae-9 | reverse complement strand
CCGGTAAATTCCAACAACTTCCTGAAATCACATCCAAGGGAGGCATAGCCCCAAACCAAATCCCCATCATCAGTTTTTTGCGTAACCTGCGCATGGCTTCCAACGGTAAGGTTTCCTTGTGGTGAGCGGTAGGGACCGATGAATACCGGATCACCCGAATTCAGGTCATCCACCACATGGGAGAACCATGCCATTCCAGTCAGCGATGTACCTATGGCCGAAATGTTGGGGAATTTGGGATAGACATCGGAAACGATTCCCTCCTTGGACAATGCCAAGACTGAGAACGACTCCAGGTACCTGGTCAACTGGGCAGGATAGTCCGAAAGTTGTGCGATCGAAATCTCATCATACCGTTCCAGATGGTCCGAAACATTCTCGGCGAAGAGGCGAAGGAACAACTCTTGGGTAAGCAAACTGGTCCGCAGGCGTTCTTGGACGACCTGGAGCTGCAATTCGGCGAAGTGTTTCGCTTCGTTGACTTGGTTCCTACGCAATTGGTGGACCAGCAATTGCGAGAACAAGACTACAAGGATCATGGAGACAATCGCAACGGTAAAAGCTATGGTATGTTCATGTTTCAGGCGTCTCAGCTTGTGCCTCCTACCTCGTCGTGTCCGTAAACCCCGATTATTGCTATTGCTTGGCTTATTGTACATGCAATTCGTATAAACTCGAGATAAATTGTAAGAAGTTTTGCACTATGTTCAAACTTACATCAATCGAGGAAACATTTCGTTACATGCATTTTTCCATTCAACCTTGAGGTGCGGTTGAATGTGCGATATCATCGAAAGTACAGGAGGAGCGCATATGGATGCCAACAGGAACAAGGTCCGGGAAATGTCCATAGCCCGAACAATGGAACGTCTTCGGAAAAACAATATGGAAGCAGCCTTTCTTCCATCGGCTCAGGATGTGGTTCCCATGCTCCGCTCCATGCTGGAGGAAAACTGCACGATCGCCTTGGGCGGTTCCATGACGCTGGTGGAATCCGGTGCGTTGAAATTGGTGAAAAGTGATACCTACCGCCTGATCGACCGGTATGAACAAGGCCTCTCTCCCGAGGAGCTCAGGGCAAGGTTCATAGAAGCATTCTCAGCGGATGTATTCCTGTCAAGCGTGAATGCCATTACCGAACATGGGGAACTCTACTGCGTCGACGGCACGAGCAATCGGGTTGGAGC
>PGXP01000352.1 GCA_002839205.1 Spirochaetae bacterium HGW-Spirochaetae-9 | reverse complement strand
GCCCGACTTTATTCCTCATTGGATACTATGGTAATCTTTTATCACAAGATAATTGTGATATCATTGTTATATGCAAATAGAACAAGCCTTACACCAATATTTGAAAGCAAACAACTACCCTATTGCACAATTCGCACGAGATATCGGCATTGCCCGGTCCCATCTGTACAAGATACTGCATGGTACCCACAGTCCTACACTGCATACGGTGGAACGGATGAGTACGGCGCTTGACATGACCCTCGCCGAATTCATTGCCATGATAGAATCGCCGGTTGCGGTGGATTCGGTGACCACCCAGGTCCCGGTGTCGAACCGCAAGGAACACTAACTGTTGCGCTTCTGCGCATAGAACAACTCTTCGGTAGCCAAAGCCATTTTTGTCACCGAGAATTCGCTCCCATGCGGATAGATATAGTAGGTGTCCTCCAAGGTCGACAGATCGATGCAATCACCCCTACCGAAATAGTCATACTCGATATGGCAGGAATACATGGATGCGACCGGTTTTTCCAACCGGAACGGTTCCCCATCGAACACTCCATCCAATACAAAGCCATCCATCGAATGCGAAAGTGCAGCGGTCCCGAGCCTGATGTACCGTTTTGCGTTGGGCAACGCGTCCACAGTGGCTTCAACTTGAAGCCGATAGGTTCCGCTCTCCACTTCGGCGCGTACATTGCCGCGCTCGAACTCGTACCAATCGGGAATATGGGTGAATTCCGTATGCAACGTCTGCTCGTCATCCGCTTTCTGGACCGCCCGCAATTCACCGAGCTCCGTCATTTCCCAACTCTTGCTGCACGCTGTGCATGAGATGTGGGCACCATGGCTGGTCATGCGGTATTCGGTGAGGCAATGGGGACATTGGTAGAGGACCTTGTGCAGTCCCTCGGCCCGTTTCGGATAGTCTATGACGATCCCCTGGTCCTTCTGCCACGCATACTCGTCGTAGGAGAACGCTTCTCCTATCCGTTCGTTGATCTCGGCTACCGTGCTGCCCTTCAAGTCCTCGACGGTCAAGATTTGTGTCAGGTCGGCAGCCAGCCGATTCCCCCGCTCGGTAAGATTCCAGCAGGGACTGTTCAGGTAATTCCCATGCATGTTCAGCATTACCACGGGAACTCCCAGCAGTTTGACCATCTTGCCCAATGAATCGGGAAGTACCGCGTTGGTACCAATCAAGGAATAG
>PGXP01000078.1 GCA_002839205.1 Spirochaetae bacterium HGW-Spirochaetae-9 | reverse complement strand
GCTGCCGAAGCCGAGCGGGCGGCGCGCATCGTATCCGCCAAGTCCGCGGCCGCTGCCGCCCCCTTCATTCAGGCTTTTTCCAAGGCACAGGCCGCGGCTGCCGACCTCTCAAGCCGCGCCGCCCGCCTTTCAGCCGAACTTTCTGAGCTGTCCGGCGAGGCTCCTTCGATCGAAGCCAGGCAGTCACGCATACGGGAATGTCTTTCCCTCGCGGCGGCGAAGCAGAAGGAAGTCTTTAGCCTGCAGAAGGCCGTTCAGACCTGGCAGCGCCGTGTGGAAGCCCTCGCCGTGATGGCCGAGGCCGAAAAGTCCTGGAAGGCCCTGGAAGGGCGGCATGCCGACGAAGCTGCGAACATCGAAGCTGCCACAGCGAAGCTCGCTGGCATGAAAACCGAACCCGGCGACGAAGCCCTTCTCCGCGCGAACATCGATCGGCTCCAGGCTATGGCTTCAAGTTTGACTCAGCTCTCGGAATTGACTCCGCGTTGGATCGCCCTGCTTCGGGATAAGGCAGCAACGGAGCATTCGCTTCGGGAACATGAAGCTTCCCATCATGAGCGCCTTTCGGAGCGCGAGGCGGCAGCCAGGGCTTTGGCCGACCTGGAAGCGGCACAGGCTCATTCGGAGGCCCTGCGCCTCGCAGGGCAGCTCAAGCAGGGCGAAGCCTGTCCCGTCTGCGGCTCGCGGCAGCATCCTGCTCCCGCCTCCTCCCTGCTGGATTTCGGCTCGCCCTCCCAGCCGGACATAGACAAAGCCAGGGCTCGACACATGAAGCTGTCCGGCGAGCTTGCCAGCCTTGAGGCGAGTATTGCCCACAGCAGGGAACGCCTGGAGGAAAAAAGCTCCGAAATTGTGGGATTGCTGCTCGATATGGAAAAAAAGGCGGCTTCGCTCGACAAAACCCTGTTTGGCAAAACCCTGTTTGGCCCCGACCTTGCGGCCGAAGCGACTGCCAGGCTCGACGTGAATGGCGTGGCTTCCCTCGCGGAAGAACTGTCCCGGGCCGCGAAGGGCATCAGCGATGCCCTAGCCGATGCCCGTGCCGATGCTTTGCGCCTCGATTCCCGGCGCGAGGAAATCGCCAGCCTCGAAAAAGCGATTGCCGGGCGGGTAGCCGAACTCGAAAAGCTCCGCGCACAGGCTGAAGATGCGCGTTTTGGTTTCTTGAGGCAGAAGACTATCTGCGAGGAAGCAGAGCGCGATTCCGGAGCGGAGGATCCCGGGCCAAGGCATGAAGCAGCGCTGCGCGATCTTGCGTCTCTCGAAGAGGAGAAGGTCAGTCTCGAATTCGAATGCTCTGCCTGGGAACGCGCTGTGGCCGAGCTGAAAACGAAGCTCGCTACCCTCGAGAGCGAAAAGGCGACGGCGTTCGCCGCTCTTTATGAAGAATTCAGCCGCCTTTCGGAGGCGCTTGTCCATGCGGGCTTCCTGGAAGCTGCAGCGGAGGCCGCCGCGGTGATTCCAGGATCCGGGGCGCTGTCGCCAGCCTCCCTCCTCGACGAAGGCCACGGCGGCCTCGCTCCAGCCATAGCCCACGCGCAGGCCCTTCTGCTTTCACCGGCAGCCCTCGCCGCCGAGGAGGCGGCATCCTCAGCCTACAGGGAGGCGCTTGCGGCGGCTCGGGCCCAGGCTGCCTCTCTGGCAGCCGACCTGCCCGCGCCCGGCGAGGTCGCGGCCGATCTCGCTGCCCTGGAAGCCGCCGCAAGCGAGGCTCAGGCTGCCCTCGACCTGGCGCGCTCGCGTTCCGATGCCTCCCGCCTCTCGATCGCCCGCCTCGAGGGAACCCTCGCGCACCGCGTGGCGCTGGAAGACCAGCGCCACGCGCTCGAGGAAGGCAACCGCGGCCTCTACCGTCTCTCCGAGCTTTTGCGCGGAACCATCGCGGGCAAGCAGCTGCCCTTCAAGAATTTCGTTCTGGCCATGTATTTCCGCGAAGTGACGATGCGGGCTTCCATCCATCTTTCTCGCATGTCGGACGGCCGCTACTATCTCAAGCCCGACGAGGGCTCATCCCGCGGCAAGATCGGCCTCGGGCTCAGGGTTCTCGATGCCTGGACAGGTCAGGATCGCCCCACGGGCACTCTCTCCGGTGGCGAGAAATTCCTCACCTCGATCAGCCTCGCCCTCGGCCTCGCCGATTCCATCCGCGAGCAGAACGGCGGGGTTTCACTGGACGCCGTCTTCATCGACGAGGGCTTCGGCAGCCTCGACGATGAAGCCCTCGACCGCGCCATCTCGGTGCTCGACATGATTCGCGGCTCGCGGGTGATTGGCATCGTGTCCCATGTGGCCGCCCTGAGGTCCCGCATTCCGGCCTGCATCGAGGTTGAAAAGACGCAAAGTGGCTCGCGCCTCACTCACTCGGCCATGTTCTCCGACCAGGCCTTGTAAAGGACAATTTTCAGCTCTTCGTCGGTGAAGGCGTGCGGGCTCTGCGGTCTGCGTTTATACGTCTTCGCGTCGTCGAAAATGGCGCCCAGCAAAGCCTCGGGAATGCCCGCCGCGGCGAGGTTGGGCGGAATGCCAACCTCGCCGCCGAGGTCGGCCATGGCTGCTACGGCGTCGATCGCCGTCGCCGAATGCCTTCCGGTCAGAGCCCGCCCAATGGAGGCGAGCCGCACCGATGCGTCGGGGATGCAGGCTTGCATGACATAGGGCAGGAGTATGGCGTTGGCCAGCCCGTGGGCGAGGCCTCCCAGTGCTCCCGCAGCGTGTGCGAAGCCATGGACCATGCCAAGGCCAGCCTGCGACAGGGCTATGCCGGCCAGGGTCGAAGCCAGCGCCATGCCCGCCCGCGCCTCCAGGTCTTCACCGTGGCGGCATGCCCGTTTCAAATTCTCTCCGATGAGGCGGATCGATTCGAGGCAGAAAAAGTCGGCCACGGGGTTGTGCGAACGGCTCACATAGGCCTCGACTGCGTGGGTGAGGGCGTCCATGCCCGTCGCCGCCGTGAGCTCGGGCGGCATGGAAATCTGCAGCAAAGGATCGACGAGGGCTATCCTGGGGAAGAGGCTCGCTCCAGCCGTCCCTCTTTTGACTTTCTGCCCCCCCTCCATAAAGGTGAAGACGGCGGCGTTCGTCACTTCCGACCCCGTTCCCGCCGTGGTAGGCAGGGCGATGAGGGGGGGCACCGGTGCCGAGAAGGCAAGGCCTGTGCCGATAAAGTCCCTGATCGGCCGGCCTTCACCCGCCTGAGCCCCGATGCCCTTGGCGCAGTCGATGGGACTGCCGCCTCCATAGGCAAGTATCGAGTCGCATCCTTCGTTTCGATAGAGGGCCAGGCCTTCGTCCACCATATCCGTGCTGGGATCGGCCCTTGCCCCCGCAAAGTGCGCCCAGGTCGACCCTTCGGCTTCCAGGCCGCTTTTGATCTTCGTGAGCGCTTCGGAGGCCGCCGTCCTGCCCGGCCCTGTCACGATGAGGACTCTGCGCGCCCCCATCCCTGCTATTTCCCTGGCCGTCGTGTCGGCGACCCCATTTCCGAAAACGAGTTTTGTGGGTGAATTGAAGGTGAACATTGGCAGCTCCTGATCGGTGTACCGTGATCGACACGCGGCGATTCCGGGGCGTGTCGGCACTCATTGTACCAGAGTGGCGCCGCAATTTGGAGAGCCTTCGCCTTCGTATGGGGAATTTGCATTCGAACAACCTGAAGTTCGTGAACGCGCTCACTTCGCAGAAACATATTGCATTCTTGTTTTCGGGGGTATATATTTTAATAAGTATCTTTTATAGGAGGCACTGATGAAAAAGAGTCTATTGATAGTTCTCGCACTCCTGGCCATTGTATCGCTCGGAGCGCAGGATCTCATCATCGCGAACGGCGCCGAACCGGCGACACTCGATCCAAGCCTGATGACCGACACCACGTCGGGAAACATCGACTTTGCGCTGAACGAAGGCCTCACGGTCTACGATCCCCGCACGAGCCTGCCCATTCCGGCCATGGCCGAGAGCTGGACAACCAGCGCCGACGGCCTCACCGTCACCTTCAAGATCCGTCAGAACGCTCTCTGGTCCGACGGAACCCCCGTCACCGCCAACGATTTCGTGTACGGCTGGCTTCGTACCCTCGCCCCCGAAACGGCATCCGACTACGGCTGGATGATCGGCATGGTGGTCAAGGGCGCGGGAGCCTACAACTCCGGCAAGGGCAAAGCTGAGGACGTTGGTATCAAGGCGCTCGACGCCAAGACCTTCCAGGTCACGCTCTCCGGTCCCGCCGCCTATTTCGTCGGCATGACAGCCCACCACGCCTTTGCACCCCTGCCCAAGTGGGTCATCGAGAAGCATGGCACCAACTGGACCAAGCCGGGTAACTATGTTGGAACCGGTGCCTACATCCTCAAAGAGTGGAAGCCCCAGGACTACGTCCTCGTCGAGAAGAACCCGAAATACTGGGATGCCAAGAACGTGAAGCTGGGCAGCATCAAGTATCTCGCTTCCGACAACTCCACGACCAACTACAAGATGTACAAGGCCGGCGCCGTCGACTGGCAGGTGGGCATCACGCTCGACCTCATCGACGAGATCAAGCTCCGCAAGGACTATCAGCTCTCTGCCCGCTTCGGCACCTACTACCTGTCCTTCAACGTGACGAAGTCTCCCTTCACCGATGTCAACGTCCGCAAGGCTTTCGCCGCGGCCATCGACAAGGTCACGCTCATCGACAAGGTCGTCAAGGGCGGTCAGGTTCCCACCGACGGATTCACCCCCGCGATGGCAGGCTACACTCCCCAGAAAGGCGTCGGATTCGACCCCGCAGCTGCCAAGAAATATCTCGCCGCGGCCGGCTATCCTGACGGCAAGGGCTTCCCTCCCCTCACCTACATCTACAACACGAACGAAGGCCACAAGAAGATCGCCGAGTACGTGCAGCAGCAGCTGAAGCAGAACCTCAACATCGAAGTCAAGGTTGAGAACATGGAGTGGAATTCCTTCCTCTCCCTGCGCTCCAATCACGACTTCGTCTTCGCCCGCCACGGCTGGATCGGCGACTATCTCGACCCGAACACCATGCTCGACCTCTTCGTCACCGGAGGCGGCAACAACGACGGCGCCTATTCCAGCGCGGCCTTCGACAAAGCCATCACGGCCGCTGTCAGCGCCACGGGCGACGCGCGCATGAAGCTGCTCATGGAAGCCGAGAAAGTCCTCCTCACCCAGGATCAGGCTTTCATCCCCATCTACCACTACACCAACCAGGACATGATCGACACCACGAAGTGGGGCGGCTGGTATCCGAATCCGCTCGGGTTCCATCCTCCGAAGTTCATCTACAAGAAGTAAGATTGCGGTCTAGCCGTAATTTCCAAGTGGAGGTATAATTCTCCCTTGGACGGGGAGGCGCTCCGGCGCCTCCCCGTTTTTTTGCCCCGATCAGGGGGATTTCCACCCAAGCCGGCCTGCGGCACAGGTTTTCTCCCTTGTTTCAGGGAGTCTATTCCCTATTTGGAGGGCATGATGTCGAAGTACATCATCCGTCGATTGTTGAGTCTGATCCCGACCATGTTCGTGATCGTGACCTTGAGTTTCTTCCTGGTGCGGTTCGCGCCGGGCGGACCTTTCTCGAGCGAGAAAAAGGTGCCGGAACAGGTGCTCCAGAATCTGCTCAAGAAATACCACATGGACGAACCGCTCGGAAAACAGTACCTGCGCTACCTGGGCGACGTGCTCAGGTGGGATTTCGGTCCCTCCTTCAGGTACCGCGACGCCTCGGTGAACGAGCTCATAGCCCAGACCCTGCCCAACTCGATGATGCTCGGTTCGATAGCCCTTTCCATGGCTCTCGTGGCTGGCATAAGCGTGGGCATAATCTCGGCGCTGAAGCAGAACCGATGGCAGGATTACACAGCCATGTCCCTCGCCGTCGTCGGCATTTCCGTCCCTCTTTTCGTCATCGGACCCATACTCCAGCTCGTCCTGGGCCTGAAGCTCAGATGGCTGCCGATCTCGGGCTGGATAACGAGCCGCGACGGGCTCAAGACTCTCATCATGCCGGCTCTCACGCTTTCCTTTCCCTATTTCGCCTACCTCGCCCGGCTCTCGCGAGCCTCCATCCTCGAGGTGCTGCGCTCCGACTATGTCAGGACGGCCAGGGCCAAGGGTCTTTCGGAGCGGGTCGTGATCGGCAAACATGTCCTCAAGGGCGGCCTCCTCCCCGTGGTGTCTTACCTCGGACCGGCCTTTTCGGGCATCATCACGGGCTCCCTCGTCGTCGAGTCCGTCTTCGCTATTCCCGGCATCGGCAGGGTATTCGTCCAGTCGGCCATCAACAGGGACTACACCCTCATCATGGGTGAAGTCATCATGTATTCGCTGATACTCGTCACCATGAACTTCGTGGTCGATATCGTGTACGGGTTCCTCGACCCGCGTATCTCGTACAAGTGAGGAGGAACCGGACATGGCACGAAACAAAGGAAAAGCGGTAAACGAATTCAACCAGCAGATGAAGCCGATCTCCCTCTGGGCCGACGCGTGGAAAAGGCTCAGGCGCAACAAGATGGCGCTGGCCAGCCTGTGGATCGTCATATTCTATGCCGTCATCGCTATAGCGGCTCCACTTCTTCCCTTTCACGATTACAGGATCCAGGTGCTGAGCCATACGAACCTGCCTCCCTCCTTCAAGCCTGCGGGCGAGATAGCCCTGGGCAATGTCGAGGCACACGCGAAGATTCTCCAGGAGAGGATCGCCGACGGGATGGACAGCCTAAAGCCCGATCTCGAGCGGGACCTCGCAGAAATAGAGAAGATGAAGGTCGAGATGAAGACCAACCCCGACAACAAGAAGGTCTATATCTTTGGGACGGATTACCTCGGCCGCGACATGCTCTCCAAGACCATCTACGGCGCGCGCATCTCCATGATGGTGGGCCTCATCGGCACGCTGACGGCCGTCCTCGTGGGGGTCATCATCGGGGCGATATCGGGCTATGTCGGCGGATGGTTCGACAATCTCATAATGCGCTTCGTGGACATCATGTACGGCCTACCCTACATGCTCATCGTCATCATCCTGATGGCGCTGTTCAGGAGGGAGGGGCAGGACTCCGTCGTCATCCTCTTCATCGGCATAGCGCTGGTTTCCTGGCTGACGATAGCCCGCGTCGTGCGTGGCCAGATCATCAGCCTCAAGAATTCGGAGTTCGTCGAGGCGGCGCGCTCCATGGGGGCGGGGCCGGGGAGGATCATCTTCAGGCACCTTTTGCCCAACGCCCTGGGCGTCATCATTGTCTTCACGAGCCTTTCCCTGCCGAGCTTTATCATGAGCGAGTCCTTTCTCTCCTTCCTTGGC
>PGXP01000351.1 GCA_002839205.1 Spirochaetae bacterium HGW-Spirochaetae-9 | reverse complement strand
GCTGGTCAAGGATGTCGAGATTGCCGAGAAGATCTATACCGATTTGACCGCCGCTGGGATAGAAGTCCTGTACGACGACCGCAAGGAATCGGCCGGAGTGAAGTTCGCGGACGCCGACTTGATTGGTGTGCCGGTACGGATAACCTTGGGCAACCGCTCGTTGAAGGAAGGGAATGTCGAGGTGAAGCTGCGTGGCAGTTCGGAAGACGCCCAAGCCTTCCCGCTCGCCTCGCTGGTGGCGGATACCAAAGACCTGGTCGCTTCGTTGATGGCCGATATACGCTCGAACATGGTGCACCGGCAACTGTAGCCGGTGATTAGACCACTAGTGCGCGCCGGCTTCCTTGAGAATCTTCACCACGTAGGTGCGGCGTGACATGCGGGCATAATCCAGTGCCGAACGGTCCTGGTAGTCGCGTGCATTGACGTCGCTACCGGCACGGATGAGCGCCGATATTACCTTGGTATCATTACCGCTGTTGACAGCCATTACCAGTGCGGTCTCGCCGAGGTAATTGACGTCGTGGATATCGGAACCGGCTTCTACCAACGCATCGATGATCTGGGGATTCGGATTGTGGTTCGCCGCCAATTGCAGCGCCGTCGACTTGTATTGCGGTTCGCGCTCGAAGACGTCCGCTCCGGCCTCGACCAACGCCCTGACGACCTTCGCACTCGAATTGAACAACGCCGCCCGCATGAGCGGGGTGAGCCCGAAGGAGTCGGTGCAATGGACATCCGCACCCTGACGAAGCAATTTGATCAATTCGCTCGCATCCTTCGCGCTGTCTGCTGCGGTCAGCAATTTTTCCTGGAGTTTCTCTTGATCCATGCAGTGGCCTCCTCGGTTCAACCTGAACCCGTCTTAAATATCACCAATAACAGCCCAATAGTAAAGGGGTGAGTTTACCCACATTCCAAATTTGTTGCCCCTGGAGCGCTTCCCATAGTACTATGATGGTATGATGACGAAAGAACTTATCAAACGTGTTCCCAAGGTGGAGCTGCACGACCACCTGGATGGCGGGTTGCGGCCACAGACCATTATCGAACTTGCCGACACCTATGGTGTTTCGATTCCAAGCCATGATCCCGAGGAATTGACGGCATGGTTCACCCGTGGATGCGTTCAAAAGAGCCTTCCGCTCTACCTGGAGACGTTCGCGGTCACTGTTGCGGTCCTGCAGACACCCGAAGC
>PGXP01000350.1 GCA_002839205.1 Spirochaetae bacterium HGW-Spirochaetae-9 | reverse complement strand
ATACTGCAAGCAACAAAAAGACAAGCCCCTACCGGTGGAGTCATTAATGCTATATTAAGTGACAACACCATGACAATACCGAAATGGATCGGGCTCATCCCGATACCTACCGCAATCGGGTGCAAGATCGGTCCAAGGATAATCAGTGCGGCGGCGATATCCATGAACATGCCGACTACCAGCATGAGTAGAATTATCAACAGGAGGATAACAGCCGGACTTCCTGTGGCGGCCAAGAGGAAATCGGCGATCATTTGGGGGACCTGGTTTATGGCCAGGACCCAACTGAGGATGCTTGCGGTTCCGATGATCAGGAAGACAACACCCGCTATCTTGGCAGTATTGACGAACATGGAAGGAAGATCCTTGACCTTGATGCTCTTGAGTATGAAGAATCCGACGACCATGGCGTAGGCTACGGCGACTGCGGCTGCTTCGGTTGGAGTAAATACTCCGCTCAAGATTCCTCCGAGAATAATGATTGGCATAAGCAAGGGCAAGATCGCGTCCTTGAGGCCCAGTATCTTATCCTTGAAAGTCGACTTCTTGCCTTTCGGATATCCCCGCTTGAAGCTGATGATGGACGAGAGGATCATGAGCATGATCGCCAACAGGATACCGGGCAGAAAACCTGCGGCAAACAACCCTGCGATCGAGACATTCATGAGTGATCCATAGATGACCATCATGTTGGATGGTGGAATGGTTGGTCCGATGATGGAGGAAGCGGCCGTAACCGCAGCGGCGAAATCGAGGTCATACCCATCCTCTTCCATGGCGGGTATCAACATGGTACCGATCGCAGCGGTATCGCTTACCGCAGCTCCCGTCATACCTGCGAAAAAGACACTCGCGATAATATTCGCATGGGCCAATCCACCACGAACATTCCCGACAAGGATATTGGAGAATTTCACCAATCGTCCGGTGATTCCGGTACGGTTCATGATTTCGCCGGCAAGGATGAAAAACGGCATGGCCATGAGGGTGAACATATCCAACCCGCTGAAGAATTGGAGCGGGGCCATAGAGAACATGGCCACATCGTTCGCCATCATGTACATACCTACGAGACCGGCGACACCAATGGTGAACCCGATTGGTATACCCAACAGAAGAAGTGTCGCAAAGACTATGATTATTGATAAGAACATACGTGTTTCCTCATTTAGATGTCGATGATTTTTCGTTCCTGTGAC
>PGXP01000349.1 GCA_002839205.1 Spirochaetae bacterium HGW-Spirochaetae-9 | reverse complement strand
CCTCGTCATCCCCGCTTCGGGAACGCCCGAAGCCCTCGCCCGCATCGCCGAGAACGACAAGGCATGGTCTGTCATCGTCATCCCGGGTGGGCTCGAGGAAAAATTGGGTTCGGAGGCGATCGTCGCCCAGATGCGCAAAGCTCTCGGCGAAGCCAGGGCGCGCGGCGCGGGTCCCCTCATCAACGGGGGAAACTGCCTCGGCATACGTTCGGTATCGGGCAAATACAACACTCTTTTCATACCCGAGCACAAGCTGCCGATGCCCAAAGGCAGGGTTGCCCCTCTCGCCGTGATCTCCCAGTCGGGAGCCTTTTCCATAACACGAATATCCAAGCATCCCGACATCAATCCTAAATACGTGATCACGCTGGGCAACCAGATGGACCTCACGATAGGCGATTATCTGGAATACTTGCGCGACGACGCGGACATCAGGATTTTCGCCGTCTATGTCGAAGGCTTCAAGGCTCTCGATGGACTCAAGACCCTTCAGGCAGCCAAGGCGATCGCCGAATCGGGTAGGACGGTGATCTTCTATCGGGCAGGCAGGACGAGTGCAGGGGCGGGAGCCGCGGCAAGCCACACGGCGAGCATAGCCGGCGACTGGCCCGTCACGAGGGAGCTTTTCGGCCAGGCCGGCGCAATCGTCTGCGAAAGCCTTGACGAGTTCGACGACGCTATCACCATCTGTACTCTCCTCTCGGGCAGGAAGCCGAAGGGAAACAGGCTGGGGGCCGTATCGAACGCCGGCTTCGAATGCGTGGCCATAGCGGACAATCTGGGCGGCATGAAGCTCGCGAAATTTTCGGAATCGACCAACGCCGTGCTCGCGAAGGTGCTGGAGGACGCGGGCATCTCGGAGATTGTCGACGTGCACAATCCCCTCGACATAACGCCCATGGGGAGCGACGAGGCTTACGATCGATCCTTCAGGGCAGCCCTGGCCGATGAAAACACCGATATCGGCATCGTGGGCATCGTACCCTTTACGGTCCGCATGAATTCCCTCGCGGCCGATCCTGCGCTCCATGAAGAGGACGTGACAAAGGCAGATTCGATAGCGAACCGCTACGGTTTGCTGATGGCGGAAACCGACAAGCCCTTTATGGCGGTCGTCGACACGGGACCACTCTACGATCCTTTGTGCCGTATTCTCGAAAAACACGGGGTCGTGGTTTTCAGGACGGCCGACCGAGCCTTGAAG
>PGXP01000348.1 GCA_002839205.1 Spirochaetae bacterium HGW-Spirochaetae-9 | reverse complement strand
CACCGATTATTCGCTTCTTGATGGAGCAGCACCTATCGACCGTTATATCGCGAAAGCGAAACAGTATGGGATGCAGCACTTGGCCATTACCGACCATGGGAACATGTTCGGTGTCCTAAAATTCTATAAAGCTTGCAAAGCACAGGGGATAAACCCGATTGTAGGGTGTGAATTCTATGTGAACCCCGAGTCCCATACGGCAAAGTCGACGACCATGAGCGGTAGCCGCTACTACCATCTGGTCCTGATAGCCATGAATGAACAAGGCTACAAAAACCTCATGGTGCTCAATTCGATCTCCTACACGGAAGGCTATTACTACAAGCCCCGGATCAGCGACCAGCTGCTGGCCGAGCATAACGAGGGACTCATCTGCCTTTCGGCATGTCTCGCAGGGGAGATTCCCCAACTGCTGGCCGACAACAACTATGAGGGAGCCAAGCAGCGCGCATTGTTCTACTCCTCGATTTTCGACGACAACCGGTACTATCTGGAACTGCAGGACCATGGACTGGCGGAACAGAAGCAGGTCAACCCACAGATTGCCAAACTGGCCGAGGAACTCGGGCTGCCCGTTGTGGCGACCAATGATATCCACTATATCGAAGACTCCGACGCGAATGCGCACGACATTGTCCTCTGTATAGGAACGAACAAGAAGAAGAACGATCAGGATCGTATGCGTTTCGATGCTGTGGAATTCTATATGAAGAGCCCGGATGCCATGTCCAGACTCTTCGATTGGATTCCCGAGGCGATCGAGAATACCGTACGGATCGCCCAACGGTGCGACCTCACCATTGACCAGCCGGGACCGATGCTTCCCGCGTATGAAATACCACCGGAATTCGAAAATCCCGACCAGTACCTCAGGCATATCGCCCAAGAAGGTTTGGCAAAACGGTATCCCAAGATCACAGAAGATTTGCAGAAACGGCTCGACTACGAATTGGATGTCATTATCAGCATGGGTTTCACCGGGTATTTCCTCATTGTGTGGGACTTCATCTTCTGGGCCAAGCAGCATGGGATTCCCGTAGGACCCGGAAGAGGTTCCGGTGCTGGTTCCCTGGTCGCCTATAGTATGACCATCACCGATATCGACCCCATCGAGTACAACCTGATATTCGAGCGGTTCTTGAATCCGGAACGGGTCTCCATGCCCGACTTCGATATCGACTTCTGCTATGAGCGCCGGCAAGAGGTC
>PGXP01000077.1 GCA_002839205.1 Spirochaetae bacterium HGW-Spirochaetae-9 | reverse complement strand
GAATCACCCCTTTCCGTGAAGGAACTGCTCGCCCGCATCCTCCCCGATAACAGCCAACCGCGGTGCCTCATTCTTCCCGGCTCCGAAAAAATATCCACCGTGGCCATCGTTTCGGGGGGAGCCCCTTTCGAGGCGTTCCAGGCTTTCGGCAAGGGAATAGACCTCTACATCACGGGTGAGCCCTCCCATTCCGTGTATCACGAACTGGTGGAGAACAAGCTAAACTTTGTCGCTGCAGGCCACTATGCCACTGAAGTGTGGGGAGTGAAGGCTGTTGCCGCCCGTCTCGCGAGAGAAAAAAGCATCGAGACCATTTTCATCGACATACCTACAGGGCTCTAAGCCCGGAGAATTGCATCTATGGAGCAGAACATCAAAAAAGCCAACCTGAAACCGGAAAAAACAGCCTTCCTTCTGCCCTACCTCCTCACACTTTCGCTCATCGTGGCCGATCAGCTGACAAAGGCGTGGATCGTCGGGAACGTGGCCGAAAATACCATAGCATCGAGGCACATGGGTGATTTTCTCTGGATCGTTCACATGCGCAATCTTGGCATAGCTTTTTCCATAGGCGATTCTATTTCCAACCTGCTCCGCGTAGCCCTTTTTATTGTTGTTCCCGGCTGCTTCCTTGCGGCGGCCGCCATTTTTTCCTTCGTCTCGAAGACGCTGACGCTTTTTCAGCGTTATGCGATATCGATAATCATCGGAGGTGGGGTAGGCAACCTCATCGACAGGATATTCCGTCCCGAGGGTGTCGTCGATTTCATCTCCTTCTCTCTTTTCGGAATTTTCGGCCTCGAACGTTTTCCGACGTTCAATATCGCCGATATGTCGATTACGATAGGAGCGGCCCTCCTTATCCTGAGTGGATTCCTCATGGATGGAAAGGAAGCAGTCGATGAATAGGGCCGCCAGGACAGCGATCTTCGTGATAGCCGCGTCCCTCGGCAACATACTCGTTACTGGCGTCATCTTCGTGGCCTGCCTCGGCATCTATTCGCTCACCCTAGGACGCTGGCTTTCCCCGACGGCGGTGATGTGGGCTGTCGTAGCGAGCTTTCTTATCGCCATGGTGGGGGCCTTCTTCCTGTATAAAAAAGCTCTTTCCTTCGCCCAGAAAAGATTCAACCTCGAGGAAAGGCTGGGGCTCTCTTCCATCCCAAAGAAACCAAGGGACTGAAGCGGGGCAGGGGAAAGCTTTTTACATTTACGGTTTTGAGTTTCCATGCCATAATTTCTTGGATTTTCAGAGGAGCAGTTCCGGGCGACGGCATGGCTTGCGGCCTGTACTCCTGGAGAGGGACCATGAAAGAGGGGCGAACATGATGGCGACTGAAAAAAAATCAACAGCGAGTGAAAAATTCAAGAAATTGGGTCTTGGCATGCCGGAAATCTACCTGCCTGTGGAAAAAATCGATCACCAGGCATGGGCGGTAGTTGCCTGCGACCAGTATTCCTCGGAGCGGGAGTATTGGGAGAAGGTCGCTGGCCAGGTAGGATCCAAGCCCTCCACGCTGAACATGATCTTCCCCGAATGCTATTTGGAAGACAGCGACAAGGTTGAGCGTATACACCGAATCCAGGCTTCCATGCACGACTACCTGAATGAGGGCTTCCTCGAGACACCGGGTGAAGGGTTTATCCTCGTCGAGCGCACAACTCCCTACGAGAAAAAACCGAGGATAGGCCTCCTCGTGGCAGTGGATCTGGAAAAATACCAGTATGGCAAAGATTCGAGGAGCCTTATCCGCCCTACCGAAGGGACTATCGTCGAGCGCCTCCCTCCCCGGATGGCGATCCGGCGGGGCGCTCCGCTGGAACTTCCCCATATAATGATTCTGATGGACGATCCCTCACGTAATGTAATCGAACCACTCTATGAAAAAAGGAACTACTTCAGAAAACTCTATGATTTCGACCTCATGGAAGGATCGGGCCATGTGCGCGGCTGGTTCGTGAACGACGAGGCCTCCCTTGATGTCATGGCTTCATCTCTCTCTCGATTGGCCGATTCTGGGCATTTCAGGGCCAGGTATGGAAGCGACGATGTCCTTCTCTTCGCCGTTGGTGACGGTAACCATTCCCTCGCCACAGCCAAAGCCACCTGGGAAGAAGTCAAGGCTTCCTGCTCCGGCAAGCCTGGCGCAGAAACTGCCGACATCCTCGCCCGGCATCCCGCGCGCTTTGCCCTTGTCGAGCTCCTCAATATCTACGATGAAGGCCTACCCTTCCATCCCATCCATCGCGTCCTCTTCAATGTCGACACGAAGGCGTTCTTCGCCGCCCTCGGCAAGGCAGGCGCTTCTGTTTTAACGATGGCTGGTTCCCGCGAGGCCTTTGCGGCCTGCGATCTTCCTTATACCGATGGAGCCCACAGGATTGGATGGACGGATGGACGCAGCGCGGGGCTCATCGTCTTCGAGAAACCTGCGGCCAAGCTCGCTGCAGGAAGTCTCCAGGAAGTGCTCGACGCTTTCCTCAAGGCTCATCCAGCGACAACGATTGACTATATCCATGGATCAGGCAGCCTCGAGTCCCTCGCCTCCAAGCCCGGAAATCTAGGGCTCTACTTGCCACCCGTCGACAAGGGGTCCTTCTTCGCCACGGTGATACAGAACGGGGTCATGCCTCGCAAAACCTTTTCGATGGGGGAGGCGCCGGAAAAACGCTTCTATATCGAGGCGAGGAAAATCACCCTCGAAAAAGGTCGAACTTGACAGGCTTAAAAGTTTCGATAGTATTGAGAAATCAGGATCCAACCCTGCCTGGTTGACGAAAGCCATGCGCAGGATACCCAATAGGAGGGTTCCATGGTTATTCTTTTGGCCGATGCCTTCGCTCCCGACCTCCCCGGCAGATTGTCGGCATTCGGCGAAGTTGTCAGCGATTTCAAGCGTTTAGCCGATGCCGAAATCCTCATTGTCCGATCGAAGACGAAGGTGGACAAGGCGATGATGGATGGGGCTCCGAAGCTGAAGTTCATTATCAGGGGCGGCGTGGGCGTCGATACGATCGATGTGGACTACGCCAAGGCCAAGGGAATTCTGGTCGACAATACGCCCGAGGCATCGAGTCTCGCCGTGGCCGAACTGGCTTTCGCCCTCATGCTTGCCATGCCCAACAATATCACCAAGGCCGATGTATCGATGAAGGAAGGCAAGTGGCTCAAGAAGGAGCTGGAGCGGACCGAGCTCTGCGGAAAAACTCTGGGCCTTGTGGGCATAGGACGCATCGCGAGGGAAGTCGCGATAAGGGCTGCCGCCTTCGGCATGAAAGTAGTAGCGTACGACAAGTATGTAGCCACCTCCGACGTCGCCCAGATGATGAGTCTCGGCGAGGTTTTCGCCCAGGCCAACTATATCAGCCTCCATACGCCCCTCACCGACGAGACAAAGGGCATGATCAACAAAGCGAGCATCGCGACGATGAAGGACGGGGTTCGCCTCGTCAACACCTGCCGCGGCCAGGTAGTCGTGGAAGCGGACGTCGTGGAAGCCCTCGTTTCAGGCAAGATGGCCGGCTACGCCACCGACGTCTTCTACAAAGAGCCGCCGGCCGATTCGCCTTTGCTCACAGCCCCCAATATCCTTCTGACCCCTCATCTGGGTGCCTCGACGGAAGAGAACCTCCTTCGCCTGGGCGACAGCATCGAAAACCGCGTCAAGAAATACGTTTCCAAATAATGGAGAAAAGCGAATGAAAAGAGTAGTGAATTTCAATGCCGGCCCCGCGGCTATCCCCCTCGATGTCCTGAAGCAGGCCCAGGAAGAGATGCTGGACTGGAATGGAACCGGCATGTCGGTGATGGAAGTATCGCACCGTTCGAAAGAGTACGAGGCCATGCACAACGAGGCGAAGGACCTTTTCAGGAAGCTGGCCGGGATGGGACCGGAGTGGAAGATCCTCTTCCTCACCGGGGGCGCTTCCAGCCAGTTTTTCCAGGTACCCATGAACTATCTCTTCGACGGCAGGAAGGCTTCCTACCTTGTCACGGGCACCTGGGGCAAGAAGGCTATCAAGGAAGCCAAGCGCTTCGGTCCCTGCGATGGCATGAGCACCGAGAACCCTGACGGCACCTTCACGAGGATACTGAAGCCAGCGGAAATCAAGATCGACCCAGCCTCGACCTATGTCCACATGACGAGCAACAATACGCTCTTCGGCTCCCAGTGGCACTATTGGCCCGAGACAGGCAAGGTTCCCCTGGTATGCGACATGTCAAGCGACATCTTCTCCAGACCTTTTCCCGCAGACAAATTTTCGCTGATCTACGCGGGCGCGCAGAAGAACCTTGGACCCTCAGGCCTCACCATCGTGGCCATCAAGGACTCCTTCTACCAGCTCTGCCAGGAACAGGCCAAGTTGCCGACCATGCTCTCCTACAGGACCCACGAGGAAGAGAATTCTCTCTATAACACGCCTCCCTGCTTCTCCATCTACATGTTCAATCTCACGCTCAAGTGGCTGGACAAAAATGGCGGCCTCGGCGCCATGGAGAAAGTGAACCAGGAGAAAGGCAGGATAATCTATGGCGCCATCGACGCTTCGGACGGCTTCTATCGCGGTCCCATCGAGAAGGATGCCCGCTCCCTCATGAACGTCGTGTTCAGGCTCAGGGACGAGGCATCGGAAGAGCTCTTCGTCAAGGAAGCCAAGGCAGCGGGCATTATAGGAGTGAAGGGGCACCGCTCGACGGGCGGCATACGGTTCTCGATGTACAATGCCAACCTCGTCGACAACGTGAAGATAGCAGCCGCCTTTATGGAAGATTTCAGGAAGAAGCACGGCTGAGCCGACGCATTCGCTGCAATGGAAAGGGGCTGTCTACGTGCTCGACGTAGACAGCCCCTTTTACATAATCGGGATGGAAACTTGACTCAGAAAGGAAGATCGATCTTCAGGTTGCAGCGTTCCTTGACAGCCTTGAAGGAAGCCTTGAGGGATGCGTTGAAGGGCACGCCCTTGTCTTTGCGGTACAGGGAAACCTCGTATTCCTTTTCGCCTGGCGTCCAGATGCGCGTGGCACCCGGAGCCTTTTTCGACGCGCGGATCTGGCGGCAAATTTCGCCAACCTGGTGCCTGAAGGCGTCGAGATCGCAGAAGGCGTCGACCCTGATGGCCAGGAAGGAGTGACCCAGCTCGATAGTTGTGGGCTTGCCGTCCTTCCCTACTCCTGTAAGGGCCTTGAGGAAATTCGCCTGCGAGAGGGCGGAGGAAAGGAGTTCGACGACGAGGGAATTGCCATAGCCCTTGTATCCGCCGAGGTCTTCACCCAGACCCCCCACGGGGGTGAGGGCAGCCTTGTCCTTGGTGAGGTCGATAAGAACCTGGTGGGTGTCATGCCTGTACTGGCCGTCCTCGCCGATAACCCAGCCGTCGGGCAGGTCCTTGCCGAGGCGATCGTAGAGCTCGATCTTGCCGCGCTGGGTCACCGAGGTGGCGTAGTCGGGCATGAAAGGAAAGGGGTCGTCCGAGGGCATACCCCAGGTCATCGGATTGGTGCCGATCATCGGCTCCACGCCCCAGGTGGGGGCGATGGAAGGTCGTGCCGAGGTTGTAGTCATCCCAATCATGCCTTTCTGGACTGCCATGTTGGGATAATAGAAAGCCGCTCCATAATGGGTGGAATTGCGCACCACCGTCATGCCAAGCCCGTTCTTTTCGGCCTTGTCGATCGCCATCTGCATGGCGCGCTTGGCGATGTAGTGGCCCATGCCGTTATGGCCGTCGATGACAGCCGTCGTCGGTGTTTCCCTTACTATTTCAAAATTGGTTGTGGGAAGCTGGGTGCCTGCCCAGATCCTGTCCAGGTAGATGGGCTTGAATCGACCCACACCATGGGAATCGACGCCCCGCTTGTCGGCCGATACAAGCACATCGGCGCAGACGGCGGCTTCCTCGGCCGGAACGCCGACAGCTTCGAATCCGGCGCGCATGAATGCCTCGACTTCGTCGAACTTCCACCAGGTGATGTTCTCGTCCATTGGATGCTCCTTATGTAGTGAGGGCGCTTTACCAGCGCCCTTGTCAGAAAAAGTACAAAGGAATCATAGTCCAATTTTGGACGATTGGCAAAGGGTTTTTCAGACAGCGACGCCGAGAACGTCCTTTATGGCCGACTGGAAGCTGGCCTTGGGGAGGGCGCCCATCGCCATCTGGGGCTTGTCTCCGACGGGTATGAAAAGGAAGGAAGGAATGCTCTGTATCCCAAAGGCTGCCGACAGTTCCTGTTCCTTGTCGGTGTTCACTTTATAGACCTTTATTTTTCCCTCGAACTCCTTCGACAGGGATTCGAGAACGGGGGCAACCATTTTGCAGGGTCCGCACCAGTCGGCGTAGAAATCTATGATGGCCGGAAGATCGCCTTTGTATTCCCACTCTTTTTTTGTCTCGAAATCGAAGATTTTTTCAATGAAACTTTCTTTTGTCAGATATTCGGTCATCAAGCACTCCTTATATTAGAAAATATATATATAAGATTCGTTTTCGGCAAGCCCCCTGGTACACAAGAGATAGAGTAACCAAATTCCCGAAATCGAAGTATACTGCAGCCTGGTAATTCCTTTATGGAGGTTGCTTGTGAAGCATATAAAGGCACCCGCTCTCATGCTGGACATGGAAGATCTTCCCCCAACCCCGGCATTCGAAGCAGGGATCAGGCGGGCCCCGCGCAGGGAAGCAAGCTTGAGCCCGGCTCAGGAGAGCCTTGCCCTGCGCAATGCCCTGCGGTACGTACAACCCCGCTGGCATGAGGTCCTCGCGCCTGAATTTTTGGCCGAGCTGAGGGAGCGCGGGAGGATCTACGGGTACCGCTTCAGGCCGGCTGGGCGACTCAGGGGCCTTCCCGTCGACAGGTATCCGGGTCGCTGCATTGAGGGGAAGGCTCTTCGGGTGATGATCGACAACAACCTGGACTTCGATGTTGCCCTCTACCCCTATGAGCTCGTCACCTATGGCGAGACGGGACAGGTTTGCCAGAATTGGATGCAGTACAGGCTCATCTGCAAGTATCTGGAGATTCTCGACGAAGATGGCACCCTGGTGCTGGAATCGGGTCATCCCCTCGGAATTTTTGCCAGTCACCCCCTCGCGCCTCGCGTCATCGTCACCAATGGTCTCATGATCGGAATGTTCGACAATCAGAAGGACTTCAACCTGGCGGCGGCCCTCGGTGTGGCCAACTATGGGCAGATGACGGCCGGAGGCTGGATGTACATAGGCCCCCAAGGCATCGTGCACGGCACTTTCAACACCCTGATGAACGCAGGCAGGCTCAAGCTGGGAATAGCCCATGATGGCAATCTTGCAGGCAAGCTTTTTGTCTCATCTGGGCTTGGCGGGATGTCGGGGGCACAGGGCAAGGCCGCCGTCATCGCCGGCGCAGCCTCGATCATCGCCGAA
>PGXP01000347.1 GCA_002839205.1 Spirochaetae bacterium HGW-Spirochaetae-9 | reverse complement strand
ACAATGGGATGATGATAGTCCAGCAAGGAGCACCCGTGTTGCTGGAGGCCCTGGCCAAGGACCGTGACGGTTCAGTATTGACGGGCGATTCGCTCACCTGGACATCCCACCTCGATGGTCTACTTGGAAGAGGAGCGGCCCTCGCGCTCGACGTCCTCACCAATCTTTCGCAGGGTGAGCATATCTTCACTGTCGTGGCAAAAGGCAGCTCAGGAACGACGATTTCCGCCCTGAAGCGAATACAGGTGAATGTGGCGGCTGGGGATTCCGGCAGCCCTGGCGGGGATGGCGGGACAGAGGAAGAGGGCGAGGATCTCACATTGAAACCAGGCTCCGGCTTCGGTCCCGGCAGAAACATACCGAGACCTCCAAAGGGCACTGGCTCAGGACTCTTCTCTCCCTCGCAGGATCTGGCTTCCGTAATTTTCGCGGCCCGGGTCAGCCTGCATAACCTGCTTACGAATGTTGAGAGCAGGGAAAGCTCACCGCAAATCTCCCCCGCGCAGAGGACTCAGCTGGCACAATATAGGACGATGATCCTCAGAGCGCAACAAAAAGTGCAGGCCTACAATAGCGCTCTCGCCAAGGGGAAGCTTTCCCCCGCGCAGATAGAGAACGCGAAGCAGGACATCATCGATACGGTAGAAAGGCTAGAGGCGATGATACTGGAATAAGTCTTGTGAATACTACGGATTCTTCAATAGAGAAGGGGCAGTCATGAAAAAGCTTGTTCTGGTATCAATGGTATTCTTCCTCGCGGCGATCGGGGTTTTTGGATTTGAAGTTCTCGTTCCGAATGAAGTACCCTCCTACAAGGATCTCGAAGTGATCCTGAAGATGGAGGAGGGGGTCGCCGTAGCCCAGGCACGATTCTACTTCCTTGAGGAGGGCAACGGCGATCCTCTTTACGTGGAATTCATCCTTACCGATGGGGTGTGGAGCGCACTCGTCCCCATGGATTATCTGCGCGGGGAAGAGCTTGTGTATCACACGCAGGTTCAGACGACAGCGAAAAAGTTTATCAGAAGTCCTGAGATGGGCGAGAGGAAGGCGCGTCTCATCAAAGACACAACGCCACCCAAGCTTCTGCTTAAATCGCCCGAGAAGAACGAACTGGTGAAGGGCAAGGAACAGCTCATCGTATTTCAGCTGATCGAAGAAAGCGCCATCGACGATCTTGAGGTAACCTACGATGGCGTTCCTCTCCAGA
>PGXP01000346.1 GCA_002839205.1 Spirochaetae bacterium HGW-Spirochaetae-9 | reverse complement strand
ATTCCCGATATCAAATCCCAAATCATGCAGATTGGGCTCGATGCGATTGTGGCTACGGTTCTGGTGACTATCGGATGCATCGTCACCGCCGTTTTGTTGGGGTTGCTGCTGAATAGGAAGGTGAGCCCTTCGCAACGTGTCGTGCAACGGATTACATGGGACAGGCTGAAAACACCGGTGGTTATGATCTCGATTGTGATAGCCGGGATTGCCATGGCATTGGTAACCCCTTGGTTCGACTGGTTTGAAAGCTCGATGATAACCATTATCCTTTATCTATTGCTGTTTCTTGTGGGTATGCAGATGGTCCAGCATGAAGTGGATCTGATTCCCCTGTTGAAATCCCCATTGATGTTCCTGTTGCCACTCTCAACCGTCCTGGGAACGTATTTGGGTGCTTTGGTATTCCCCTTGGTCTCCACCTACACTCTCCGGGACTCCCTGGCGCTTGTCTCGGGATTCGGCTGGTACTCATTATCGGGAGTCTTGATCAGCAGTCTCGGCGACCCCCAGTTGGGAGCAGTCTCCTTTTTAAGCAATCTGTTCAGGGAGTCGCTGGCATTCATACTCATTCCGGTTGTATCTGCACTATCCCATGCCTCCTTTTCCGCCATCAGCATAGCCGGGGCGACAAGTATGGACGTCACACTGCCGTTGTTGAAAAAGAGTCTTGGCGATTCTGTGGTTCCCTTGGCGATCGCACACGGAGTGATCATGACGCTCCTTGCGCCGTTTCTCATTCCGTTGTGGTTTGTATAGCGGCGATCAGTTGGATCGCAAAGTCGGATTCACGCTCCTTGTAAACGCGGACGAAGAATTGCATTTCATCTTCCTGTTGGGAATCCCCCGATAGGACGAACCGATTGAGTAGGGGGATGAGGGCTGTTCCGGTTTGGGGAGGAAAGGTAAGCTGGGAGAACAGGTAGGTTCCCATGGGAATAGCGATAAGGCTTGGCTCTGTTTCCTCCGGCTCGCGGAAGGCAACCGAATGGCAGTTCAGGATACAGATTTCATCTGTCATCGTCGCAGAGCAAACCATGCATCCGTCGGATCCGATAGGGCTTTCCTCGAGTTTTCGCAGAAGCATGTCGAAGGATTGGTCGCACTGCTTGGGGTTTTCCAGAATATGTGTATAGGATAAGGGTTGTTGTAGATGCAGTTTCATGGGAGATGCACTGTTCATGGATAGGATTGTAGTAAAAACAGCTGGCAAAGTACAGTATGAA
>PGXP01000345.1 GCA_002839205.1 Spirochaetae bacterium HGW-Spirochaetae-9 | reverse complement strand
GGGGTCTCCCTCGTACGAGTCCGGTTGATGCTGACCGACGCCTATACCTGGCGGATCCTGCGATTCACCTTGCTGCAGGCGTTGGCCAGTACCGTGGTGTCGGTTCTCATCGGTCTACCCGGTGCCTATCTGCTTGCCACCTACCGGTTTCCGGGAAAGAGCATCATCAGGGCAATCTGCACATTACCGTTCGTACTCCCCTCGATCCTCGTGGTATTGGGTTTCGTGATCTTCTACGGCAATAATGGGCTGGTGAACACACTTCTCATGTCGATGTTCGACCTTGAGCAACCTCCATTGCGGATCCTCTACACGTTCGGTGCCATCATTATCGCCCATGCATTCTACAACTTCCCCATTGCGCTGGGTCTGATCTCCTCTTTTTGGGAGCAACTGCCAAGCCGCTACAACCATGCGGCCATGACCATGGGTGCAAGGCGGTGGACAGTATTCAGGACGGTGACATTGCCCCGTCTGGTTCCTGCGATCCTGAGTGCCTCGACATTGATTTTCCTGTTCTGTTTTTCCAGTTTTGCAATCCTGCTGGTACTCGGGGGAGGCCCCAGGTTCACCACGCTGGAAGTCGAGATTTACCGAAGGGCGCGGATGACGCTCGATCTGGAGGGTGCCGCGGCTTTGAGCCTGTTATCCATCGCCGTTACGCTTGTATTGGTCGCGGCCCATTTGTGGACACAACGGATGATGGCACACCAGGAGGAAATCGAGGCGATTTCCGAACGACGGCTGGAACGGAGCCCCCGTTCGATTTGGGGCAAATCGATTGCCTTCCTGTATGTGGTGTTTTCCGTTGTTTTCGTACTCGGTCCCTTGGCTGGTATCATCTACCGGTCTTTCCTGGCTCCTGTATCCCGTTCGGGGGATCTTGCGTTCTCCACTCGCTGGTATCGACAATTGTTCGGTTTGGAGACGGTCGCGGGATCGCCACTTGGGGTAGCCGCTTCCGCAATCCTGTTGAGTCTGACAATCGCAGCGATAACGGCATTCGTCTCATTGGTTATCGGGACCATGCTTGCCGCACGATTGAGGAAGACCCGCAGGCGTTCCAACATTTCCATGGAACTGTATGCGATGCTTCCCATGGCCGTCTCATCGGTGGTGGTTGGTCTTGGCTACTACTTGGTTTCTTCGGTTTTCACGGGCCGACGATCGTTGGGAGTCGTCCTGGTGGTCCTTGCCCATGTGGTCATAGCATCACCATTCGTACT
>PGXP01000344.1 GCA_002839205.1 Spirochaetae bacterium HGW-Spirochaetae-9 | reverse complement strand
CGGGCGTTTCATCCGACGGTTCAGTATCGATGAGCTGCCCCAGTTGTGGTGTGTACTCAAGGGAGACATGTCCATCGTCGGACCCCGTCCTCCGGTTCCTAGGGAAGTGGCACTCTACACCCAGGAGGATCGGAGAAGGCTCGAGGTCAAACCGGGTCTTACCGGGATATGGCAAGTAAGCGGACGCTCCGAGATCGGGTTCAAGCAGCAAGTGGAGCTCGATGTTCTGTATATCGAGAGCCATGGATTCTGGTTGGACTTGAAGCTGATCCTCAAGACGATTCCTGCGGTCCTTACCGGCAAGGGAGCGTATTGATCCATGGAACGGCTAGATTTGGAGCTATTGGGTCTTTCGATCACCAATGTCACCATGGAGGATGCCCTCGATATGGTCTTGGGTGCTGCAGGTGGGATGCACACGATGCATTTCGTGAATGCCCATTGCATCAATGTCGCGGCCAAGGATTCCGAATACCACAAGATACTATCGCAATCGGATGCATTGTTCGCCGACGGTTCGGGAATCAAGCTCGCAGGGAAGTGGTTGGGAACGCCGATAATCGACAACGTGAACGGTACCGATATGTTTCCGTTGCTGTGCCAGGCCTGCGCCCGAAGCGGCAAGAGGCTGTTTTTGCTTGGAGCAGCTCCGGGCATAACGCAAAAAGTAGCCGATTGGACCAAGGAGCATACCGAATCCGAAGTCGTTGCCGGCTATCACCATGGGTTTTTCACTTCAGCGGAAGAATCTTCGGTTGTCGAATCGATTAATTCCAGCGGAGCCGACCTCTTGTTGGTGGCTATGGGAGTGCCGACTCAGGAGAAATGGATTGCCCGTCTCAGGGACCGACTTGACGTTCCCGTCTGCATGGGCGTCGGTGGACTGTTCGATTTTTATTCGGGCTCGATACCCCGTGCCCCGAAGTGGATGCGGTCGTTGGGCATCGAATGGGTATGGCGCTTGTGCATGGAACCGCGTAGAATGTGGCGTAGGTATATTGTTGGAAATGTCGTGTTCATCGTACGTATTGCGAGAATCCGCTTTTCACGTGCCCACAAGGAGTCCACCACAGAATGAAGGTCATTTGTGATTTCACCCAAAGTAAACGCCTCCATGTCGATGGGGGCGGGTTCGAGACACTTTCCTGTTTCCTTCCGATCATGGGCAAGCCGTTCTTGCAACATGTTCTGGAATATGTGTCGCGGTTGGGAGCCTCCTCGCTTGTGCTGT
>PGXP01000076.1 GCA_002839205.1 Spirochaetae bacterium HGW-Spirochaetae-9 | reverse complement strand
ACTCCCAACTCATCCAGACTATCTACCAGTTTATTTTCCAGAACTATGTCGATGAGGTTGATCCGGCCAAGCTCTACGAAGGAGCGATGAAGGGCATGCTGGAAGCCGTGGGCGACCCCCACTCCACCTTCCTCGATGAAGCCATGCTCTCCGACCTCATGCGCGATACGGACGGCAAGTATGCCGGCGTGGGTCTTTACATTTCCAAGGTTCCAGGGAATTCGGCCGAGGGCGAACCCAACTATGTAGAAGTGGTGTCGCCCATCGAAGATACGCCGGGATGGAAGCAAGGCATTCTCCCGGGCGACCTTATTCTGAAGATCGACGGCGAAAGCACGGCAGATATGACGGTCGATCAGGCTTCCGCCAAAATCAGGGGGCCTCAGGGAACCACGGTTCTCCTGAGCTTCAGGCGGGGGAACTCCTACGATTTCGACGTTGAGTTTGTCCGTGCCACCATTGAAATTCCGGCAATCAAGACAGGGATCATAAGGAAGGATGGAGCCATCATTGGCTATCTCCGCATTATCGAGTGGATTCCCCAGACTGCGGAACGAATGCACGATGCCCTCGCCCAGATGTCTGAACAAGGCGTAACCCACCTCATCATCGATGTGCGCT
Source organism: Spirochaetae bacterium HGW-Spirochaetae-9 (assembly GCA_002839205.1). The sequence goes on along the minus strand of PGXP01000076.1, from coordinate 6,978 downwards.
CCAACCCGGGGGGCCTCCTCAGTTCCGTCGTCGACGTCAGCGACCTTTTCCTCGATTCCGGCATCATCGTTTCCACGAAGGGGCGCAACAGCCAGGAAAATTACGAATATAAAACGAATGCGGCACTGTCCTTGTCAGCTTCGACAAGAATGATCGTCCTCGTCAACAAGGGTTCGGCCTCGGCCTCGGAGATTTTCGCCGGGGCCATGAAGGACCTCCGGCGGGCCCTTCTTCTTGGGGAAAAAACCTACGGCAAGGGGTCAGTGCAGCAGATATTCCCTCTCGACACGACGGGATTCAAGCTCACGATGGCGCGTTACTATACGCCTTCAGGCGTCAATATCGACAAGATGGGCATAGAACCCGATATCCTTGTCCCCGATTGGGATTTTTCCGAAGCCCAATTCGACGATTTGAAGAAGCTCTACGCTTCAGGGGTCATTCAGGCATTTGCCAAAGCCCATGCCGGAGCCGATCCTGCCGCGCGGAAGGCGAAGGCAAAGGAGATCGTCACTTCGGGCTCTTCGCTTCCGGAGGAGTATATCGAAAGGCTCCTGCGCGATGAACTCGAAAGAGCCCAACCCTCACGGGTCTATGACCTGGAATTCGACAGTCAGCTGAACAAAGCTATCGAAGTTCTCCTCGATCCCGATTTCGATGCTATTCTCCGGAACAGCAAGACTCTAAGCCAGGCCGCGGCCACGCTTTCTTCCCCGTAAGACACTCTATGCGACAACTTGTGCTTCCGGGCGACAAGGGTGAAGAAAAACGCCTTGCCCTCGATGAAAAAACCTCACGCTACCTGCTCCGTGTCCTGAGGATGGGGCAGGACGATGTTTTTCCCGCCATCGACGAAGCGGGGCACGCCTTCCTCTGCACCATCGAAGCCATAGAGCCTGAGCTCATCGTGAGCCTGCTCGCCAGGGTCGAGTCGGCTGCAGGCCTTCGCATGGCTCTCGTCCAGGCCCTGCCCAAAGGACCAAAACTGGATCTCATAGTGCGTCAGGCTGTCGAGGCCGGCGTCGAGGCGATATTCCCCATTCAGACGCGACATTGCGTTGTGCGCGAAGCGAGCGAAAAGGATAAGGCCGACAAGCTGGAGCGTCGGCGGAAAATCGTAAAGGAAGCCCTCCAGCAATCAGGATCGGCTACGACGACAAAGATATTCTCCACAACGACGATGGCCGATCTCGATGCTCGCTTGAGCGCCGAAGGATACCCTGAAGATGGATCGCTCCGGCTCATCTTCCATGAGCTTCCCCTTGGACACGTGACCTTGCATGAGTATTGCGCTGGGGAGCAGTTGCCGACCGTCATCCTTGTAGGACCAGAGGGCGGTTTCGCACCCGATGAAACCGAAGCCTTTCTGGCTATGGGATTCAAGCCTGTACATTTTGAAGGCACGATATTGAGAACGGAGACAGCAGCACTTTTCGCCCTGGCGGCGACAAAGACAATTCTAATGGAAAAGGCTTCATGGACACTATCGAAATAACGAGCGCCGTCGTCGACAAAGTGCGTCTGGATTTTCCCACCGAAAGGCAGATCGTCGCCCTGGCTTCGGCATGGGATGACGACAGCAATCACCAGGTGAGCTTCCTTCGCAGCGCCGATTTTCGTGCAGCCGGGAAGTTGGGCGAATACGCCTCAATGATTGCGAGCGCAGACCTCGCCCTGCCCGCTTCGGCAATGCTCTTGAAGTATGTGACGGCCAAAAAAAGTTCGTGCAGGCGTGCCTTCGCCGTAGGAGAGAGACGCAGGGAATACCTTTCCAATGTCGAAGCCCTTGAGGAAAGCACGATGCCCATCACGCCTTACATGCCGCTCAAGGTGCTGGCTTTTTTCCTTTCGGCGCTGGAACAGCGGAGAGGGTCTGTTTTCCTGGTGGGGGGGAGCCTGGCTATCCTTCAAAAAGCCGAACTGCATATCCGATCGACCTTTCCCGAGCTTCGCGTTGTCGGACGGGCGAGGGGCGATTATCGGGAAAGCGATGAAACGGATATCATGAAGGCCTTGCAGAAATCTACGCCCGACATGATCGTCGTCGGCTCCATGGTGAAGGATGCCGAGCTTTGGATTCCACGCCACATGCGCTACACAAAATCGGGGATCTTCCTCTATGACGGTTCCATAATGGAGATTTTAGCCGGAAAGCGCTAATTTGTAGATGATTGTCTATTGGCTCGCCCGAACTTTCGGCTATCTGGACCCTTCAATGTCCTTAATACTGGGGCGATGAAAGCGATTGTCTATTGGGATGTAGACAGCCCCAGGATACGAAAAGTCCTCGCCGAGCTGGAATCGGATTTTGAGATCAGGCTCGCCTCGACTCTGGGCGACCTGTTGAGGACCAGCGCCAGAGATAACGACATCTGCGCCGCCCTGATTGGCTATTCCTCAGCCGATGTCGTGTCTGTGGCCAAACTCATCGACCAGCTTTCTTCCTTATCCCGTCTGCCCGTTTTTCTGCTCACGGAAAGGCGGTGTGGCTTGAGTGCCGACCTGCGCAAAACTTCTGTCTTCATCTATTTGGAGGAACTTCCCCTCCTGCGCTTCAAGATTCTCGCTGCCGATGAACTGCGTAAGAGGGAAGATTCGAATGCTTCGATGTTTATCGGGAAAAGCAAGGCGATGCGCGATATCTCAAGCTTGGTGAGAAAGTACGCCGATTCCAGCCATCCCGTCCTCATCCTGGGCGAAACCGGAACGGGCAAGGAGCTTGTGGCGAGGGCTCTCCACACCTGCTCTTCGCGCAGAGATCAGGTTTTCATAGCGCTGAACTGCTCGGCTCTGCCCGAAAGTCTCGCGGAAAGCGAGATGTTCGGCACCGAAAAAGGCGCCTTTACCGATGCCGTCCCTCACAAGGGAGCCCTGAAAAAAGCCGAGAAAAGTACCCTCTTTCTCGACGAAATCGCCAGCATGTCCCTCGCGGTGCAGCCCAAGCTCCTGAGGGCGCTCGAGTTGGGGGAATTCTGGAAGCTCGGCGCCGAAAAAGCGGAAAAATCCGACTTCAGGCTGGTGAGCGCAACCTGCGCCAACCTGGAGGCACAGGTTGCGCGGGGGCTCTTTCGGGCCGACCTCTTCTTCAGGATTTCCGACCTGCCTGTTGTTGTTCCACCCTTGAGGGAAAGAATGGAAGATGTAGCCGATCTCTCCCATCATTTCTGTCTGCAGGAGGGAAAGGGCTGGTGTGAGCTTTCCGAAGCAGCCGTCGCCAAGCTTATGGGTTACCGGTGGCCGGGCAATGTCCGTGAGCTGAAGTCCGTCCTGAATCGCGCCTGCGCCAATGTGCAGCGAGGACGAATCGAGGCCGAGGATATCGTATTCATGTTCGGTCTGGAGGACGCTTGGCGTTGAGGGCAAAGGCTTTGACAAAGAGCTTTTTGAGGTACGCCACCTCGGTGTCGCTCGCACCTGCCCTTTCGCACAGATCTCTCAGAAAGCGTCGCGCATAGATATCGCCGCTCATTTTGAAAAACCCCGCCCTGGCAAGGGTATCGGCAATTGTCGCTACGGCTGAATCGACGTTTTCACGCAGGGCGGGGCTGGCGGCGTGGCCTCGCCGGGATGCATCGGCATCAGCGGATGTATCGGCGCCTGTTGAGCTGAAGAATTCAAAGCAGGCTACCTGGACGGCCTGGGCGACGTTGAGAGAGGGGCAGGATTTGGCTGAAGGGATATGGACGGCGAGGCTGCAGAGCCCCAATTCCATGTCGGTGAGTCCATCCTTCTCGTTTCCGAACACCAGGGCAACGGGGGAGGGCGGTCGCGAATGCAGGCTTGCGACAAAATCCTTCAGCGCAATCGAGGACTCCTTTCGCCTTTCCCCTATGCGCCGCGTGAAGCCCGCGGAGAGCGAGCTGTCCGCGAGGGCTTCACCGAGCGTGGAAAAACGATGGGCTTTCTCGAAGATGTCGAAAGCGTGGACGGCCATCATGCGGACTTTGTCCTCTTCGTAGTCGGGGCAGCCGGCCAAGCGGAGTTGGGTGATGCCCATGGTCTTCATTGCCCTGCAAATCGATCCTACGTTGCCCGACTCCCTCACGCGGCAGAGAACAATGGAAATATCGGAACAAGCCGTTTCGCCCATCATGCCTTCCTTGATCGCGCTTGCCAGTTCCCGGCGCGGCGTCATATAGTAACGCCATGGAACAGAGGGAACAAGGCAGGGCCACAACGTCAATTTTCGCGGGAAGGCGAGCCCTCGTCGTCGGGGGATCAGGGGGCATTGGCTCGGCAGTCGCCCTCGATCTGGCATCCCGCGGCGCGTCCATCCTCATCCATGGAAAATCGGAGCTGAAGGTAGATGCCGTGGTGCGTGCGATCGCGGCAGCAGGAGGGCAAGCCGAGAGTTTCGCCTGCCCGATCACTCGGCCCGGTGCATTCCTAGCGGAACTAGAGCGTTTCGGAAGCTTCGATATCGTCGTGGTCGCTTTCGGTCCTTTTTTGCAAAAGCCTCTCGCCGCCTGTAGCGCCGCCGAATGGGAAGATATGGCGCTCCTGAACCTGGCCCTTCCCGGAGCCCTTGCGAGCAGGTATTTCCCGGCGATGAGCGGCCGAGGATTTGGTCGCTTCCTGTTCTTCGGTGGCACGCGCACCGACTCGATACGCGGCTTCACCTCCAATGCGGCTTATGCGGCCGCGAAGACGGGGCTGGGTGTGCTCGCAAAATCGATCGCCATCGAGGGGGCGCCGCACAACGTGGCCGCCATCACCGTGTGCCCAGGCCTTGTCCGCACCGAGTATATCAGCCTGGAGCAAGAGGCTTCCCTCATCCGGATGGCGCCCGGCGGCAGGCTTTCAAGCTCCGCTGTCGTGGCATCCACCGCGCTCGATCTCATCGCCGGCGATCCCTGCCTGGCATCGGGCGCCATCGTCTCCCTGGATTCAGGCTTCTCTCCCCCGCTGTAGCATCTGAAGGTTTGACAAGGAGGGGCGAGGAAGGTAGGATGGCTCCATGCCTTCCCGACTGCTCGCGCGCGCCAAGCTTTCATCGGCTTCCCCTCCCCCACAGGGGCAGCTGGGCCTTGGCTGCGAAGCCCTCCCCGAGATCGACGGGAGCCTCTGCTGCCATCCCCGGGGCAAGCTCGATTCGGGACGGGTGAAAAGCCTCACGGGTGAAATTGTTGTGGCCCTTGGCGAAAGCACAAAAATACTTTTTCTCGATTTTGCCCACATCGACGACATAACCGCAGCCGGAGTCGGCTTCCTCGTGGCCCTGCAGAAGCGTATGCGAAACAGGCAGGGCGATCTCATCCTCTACGGCCTGAGACCCAAACAGCGGCGCTTTATAGAAACTCTCGGTTTTCGCGATTTTTTTTCCATAGCCTTGGACCTGCGATATGCGGTTGAGTATATTCTTGGGATAAAGCGCGATATCTTCCCCCTGTCCGCTGTCTGTCCGGCCTGTTCGTCGCCCCTTGGCATAGGGGAGCCGGGCAGAAGCCGATGCCGTGCCTGCAAGGCTGTCGTCACGGTGCTGCCCGACGGCTCGATCGAACTGGGCTGAAGCGCGCTCCACAAGGAGGGAGAACCATGCAAGGCTTGTCCAAAGTTGAAGTGTTCCTCATCGATTTGGGCATTTCCTATCAGGAAGTGTCGAAAGGGGCCTGGCTCATCGAGGATGAAGCCAAGGGCCTACCCAAGATGGTGGTGAGTCATACCGATCCCATCGTCATGGTGCGCGCTGATGTGTTGCCTGTGCCCGCAACGAAGCGCGAGGAGCTTTTTTCCACCCTGCTGCGCCTCAATGGCAGCGACTTCCTCCATGGAGCCTACGCCCTCGACGGCGATGAAATTGTCGCCCTCGATACGCTTGAATACGAAACAATGGACAAGAACGAGCTCAGAGCTTCCATCGAAGCGATGGCCTTCGCCTTGAGCCAGCATTATCCCTTGCTTTCGCAGTTCGCAGCCAAGAAGGAGGAATAACATATGGGTATCTTTGACAGGTTGAAGACAGTCATCTCTTCGAATATGAACGATCTCATCGCCAAGGCCGAAAATCCCGAAAAGATGCTCAATCAGATGATCATCGACATGAACGAGCAGCTCATCGAGTCCAAGAAAGCGGTGGCCATGGCCATCGCCGACGAAAAGCGGCTCGAGCGCGATGTCGTGGAGAACCGGGCCAAGGCCGAGGAGTGGGAAAAGAAGGCTATGCTCGCCGTCCGCGCTGGCAGGGACGATCTCGCCAAGGAAGCCCTCCTTCGAAAGCAGGAACATGAATCCTATGTCGGCCAGTTGGGCACCCAGTGGCAGGCCCAGAAGGAATCCGTCGAGAAGCTCAAGGTATCCCTGCGCGACGTGCAGACGAAGATCGAGGAAGCTTCCCGAAAGAAGAATATCCTCATAGCCCGGGCCAAGCGCGCCGAAGCCCAGGACAAGATCAACAAGACGATGTCCTCCCTCCAGGGCAACAAGAGCGCCTTCGACACCTTCGACCGCATGGCGAAAAAGATCGACGAGCTCGAGGCCAGGACCGAGGCCCAGAAAGAGCTCGAGGACGCCTCGAGCGGTGCCACCCTCGAAAAGCAGTTCGCCGCCCTCGAGTCCTCGCCCATGGCGGCCGATTCCCTGCTCGAGGATCTGAAGCGCAAGATGCTCACCGCGGACGCGGGATCGGCAGGCGGTTCGCAGAACGCAGCTCCATGAGCGCCGCTTTGTGACACCATGAAGCCGCTGGAAGCGCGGTCGTGAAAATTCTATCCATGAAGGTCCTTCTCGTCATACGGGGAGGACCTTGTTATTTGGGGTCTCTGGACGATGCTTGAGCTGGAGGCCAGGCTGCACCGCCTGATCAGCCCCGTCGTCGATTACCGGGACGGCTTCCTCGCCCTACAGGGCAAAACCCTGGTCTGGCAGAAAAGAGGGCTCGGCACTTCGCCGAGGGGAGTTTTGCTGACTCGGGGAGAGTCCGACCTGCTCCGCAGCCTCCTGGCAAGGCGGGGAACGATACGGGCGGTTGTCGGATCGAGG
>PGXP01000075.1 GCA_002839205.1 Spirochaetae bacterium HGW-Spirochaetae-9 | reverse complement strand
GGAGCCTTGGCTTCCCTCGCCGAAATTTCATTGCGAATAGGCTGGTATGTCTTCGGCTTTCTGCTCTGTGTCAATTTTCCGCTTGCCGTGGTGAAGCTGTATGAGGAAAAAAAATACTGGCGCATTCAGGCCAGAAGTCTGCTGTTTTCCCTTACATCGCTCCTTGCAGGTGGAATAGTGGGTATCGTGGCCGCCCTCCTGGCACTCCCAGTCCGCGTTCCGCTTTTATCGGACACTTCATCTTCATTGGTTCAGGAAATTGGGAACGGATTTCTGGAGATTTTTCCACGGAGCATGGCGGCGGTCCTTCTCTCCCCTGGGGGCTTGATTGTTCCAGCCCTCATCTTCGCATTGTCGGTCGGCCTGGCGATGGCCCACGACCCGATAGCAGCCCGGCCTGTCGCAAACCTTCTCGATTCGCTGTCCAGAATTCTCCATACGATAAATGTGTTTATAACGGAAATTGTGGGCATTCTTCTCATTCCTATATCTGCCCGAGCCTTCCATGTGGTTTCCGCCTCGACCGAGGGGGGAATTTACTCTTCTTTCCTCTTCATCGTGGCTGTGGCTTCGTTTGGACTCATCGCTGTGGTGATCCCTCTCGTCGTCTTCCTCATAAATGGGCGAAAGAACCCCTTCCCTCTCATTTTTTCCAACATTCCTGCAGTCCTCGCCGCTTTTATGTCTGGGAATCTGCGATTCTCCTCGGGTTCGGCAATTCGCCTGGCAAGGGAGAATATAGGGATAAAGCGTCGCTACAACGCCGTGATCATGCCATCGACTCTCATCTTCGGCAGGATGGGTACGGCTTTCATCGCAGCGCTTGCCTTTGTTATCATCCTTTCTTCCTATTCCCAGTTGACGATTTCCCTGCCAAGCCTCTTCCTCATCGCCTTGCTCATACCTGCGGCGACGATTGTGGCCAGCATGTCTTTGGATGCAGGACCTATTGTCGTGCTGACTTTGAGCTGCGGCCTTTTCGGGAGGGGCTTTGAAAACGGCTACCTGGTGATGGTACCTGTCGCCATGATTCTGGCGATGGAGGCAGCCCTCATCGATGCTCTGTGGATGGGCCTGGCTCAAGCCCTGGCTTCTCCTCGACTTGTGCCCCTCGATCCCAAGGACCTGCGGCATTTTATCTGATTCGTCGGGCTTGAAGCGCCTTTAGGCTTGACGATCCACATTCGCCACTCTACTATTCAGAAATATGGATCTAATGACAGTACTCAATACCGACATGATAGCGCTTCATCTCTCCGGCGTAACGAAGGATGAGATCATCGATGAGCTCATCGACATAGCGATGAAAAGCGGCAAGGTGAAGGATAGGGAAGCCGCCAAGGCTTCGGTGCTCGAGCGGGAGAACAGGATGAGCACGGGCATGAAGCACGGTATAGCTATTCCCCATGGGAAGACTTCTGCCGTCTCGGAGCTCGTTGCCTGTGTAGGCGTTTCCGAAAAGGAAGTGGATTTCGAAGCCCTGGACCACAAGGGATGCAAGATTTACATAATGACGCTCTCCCCACCAGAAAAGACCGGCCCCCACCTTCAGTTTCTGGCCGAGGTGAGCATGCTCTTCAGGAGCGAAGAAAAGCGCCAGGCCATACTCACGGCTTCGACAGAGCAGGAAGTACTCGATATCCTCAAGCCCTGAGTACCAGAGGGATCTCTCAATTATAAGGGCTGTTCAGGAATCGCTTCCTGAACAGCCCTTCTCATTCATGTGTGGGGTGCGATATTTCGCTGTTACTCCAGAATGGCGAGAACGTCGGCCATTTTCACGATGAGGTGTTCGGAGCCCTGGATCTTGATCTGGGTTCCCGCGTACTTGTCGTACATGACTTCGTCGCCAGCCTTGACCTTGATAACTTCGGTGTCGGTGCCCACGGCGACCACAACGCCCGTCTGTGTCTTTTCCTGGGCTGTCTGCGGAATGATGATGCCGCCGGCGGTCTTGGTCTCGCTCTCCTTGATCTTGATGAGAATGCGATCACCCAAGGGTTTGACGTTCATACAGTATCCTCCTGAACTTTCGTTTGAATTGAAATGGATGTAGCAAATATAGAAAAACTTGGGCAAAGGGTCAAGGGAAGGAGGCCGGGAGATTGCAGGAATCAGTACTCCTCGCTATGATGGCTAAATTGTACGATGCAGGATTTTTTGATGCAAATATTTCTTATAGTCTATATGGCGGTTCTCCTCATTGTGGCCATCCTGTCTTCACGCAGGCAGGCGAGTTTTCAGAATTTCGTCCTGGCTGACAGGAACCAGCCCCGAATACTCATCATTGGATCGATGCTCGCCTCCACAATCGGTGGAGGGCTGACGCTGGGCACGGTGAGCAAGGCCTACGCCATCGGGTTCCCCGCGTTCTGGTTCGTCGCTTCGGGAGCCCTCGCCCATCTGATCCAAGGCATATTCCTCTCGGAAAAGGTGAGAAAGACGGAAGCCCTGACCTTGCCCGACTTGGCGGAAAAGCTGTCGTCGCCAGCCGTAAGGCGATTGACGGGCTCTATCATCGCCATAACATGGACAGGCATAGCGGCTGGCCAATTCCTCGCGGTAAGCAAAATTATTTCGTCGATAACGGGCATGCCCCATCAGTGGGCGGTGATCGGTTCGGCTTCATTTCTCGTCATTTATACGATCATCGGTGGGCAGAAATCGATACTCCGCACCGATCTTTTCCAGTTCGGCCTCCTGGCTATCGCCATCCTCGCGGCCGTCGCCTGGCTGTTCGGCACTACCCCCTTAACCCTGGAAGCCCTCGACATTCGGCTTTTCTCGCCAAAGTTCGGGGCATTGGATCTTCTCTACTACCTGGTCGTGGTCGCTGGATCCTATCTGATATGTCCTATGATGTTTGGAAGGATTCTGTCCTCCGATTCCCCTTCTTCGGCGCGCAAGGCCTCGTTCATAAGCGCCTTGGGCATGCTCATTTTCGCCTTCGCCATCACCTCGATCGGTCTCTGGGCGAGGGCTTCCGGCATCGATTTTAAGGGATCAGACCCCTTGAACGCCCTCATCGGCTCGGTATTTCCCGGCTGGCTTTCCTTCTTGATGCTTTTTGGCGTTTTAGCTGCGATTCTGTCCACGGCCGACACCGTTCTTCTCACCGCCGCGGGCATTCTGGAGCATGATGTGCTCGATGGCGACTCGATACACAGGACGCAATTCTGGGTTGGGTTGATTGCCGCCGCTGCATGTGCCATAGCCTTGTTTGAAACGGACATCGTCGATCTTCTGCTCAAAACCTACCAAGGATACACCTCCGGCATTGTCCCCGCCCTTTTTATAGCTCTCGCCGTACGCGGAAAGAGAATGGTGAAACGCAGCTATCTCTTTGTGGCTATCGCTCTGGGCTACGCGCTTGGCACCGGCGGAAGCCTCTTTGCCTCAGGAAACAGCCAGAAGGTGATGGCTTTTGTCGGCATTCTCGCATCGGCACTCATCACCCTTGCGGGATTGCGCCCTGAGAAAAAGGTTTGAGTTCTTCCCGATACTGGCGGACATTTCTCATACTGCCGTTTTGACGTTTTTGCTATTATTGTCATATTGACATCAACGGCCTATCCATGGTCCACTCCCATCGTGACAAGTTTTATATTTTTGTCACTACCAAGGAGGCGACAGGATGTCTGTTGTCATACGCTCAATCGCTGCCTACATTCCGCCGCTCAGGGTTTCCAATGAAGACCTTGCGGCCAAGCTCGATACGACCGATGAATGGATACGCTCCCATACGGGGATTGGGGCTCGCCATTTCGCTGACCAAGGCGTTCTGACAAGCGATATGGCGGCGGAAGCCGCGCGATCTGCGATGGAAAAAGCGCGAATTGGCCCTCACGACCTGGATCTCATCGTCGTAGCCACCGCAACCCCCGATTTCTTTGGGTTCCCGTCTACAGCCTGTATCGTGCAGGACAAGATTGGCGCCTTTGGCTGCACGGCTTTCGATGTCGTAGCGGGATGCTCGGGCTTCCTCTACGCCCTGGATATTGCCTCCGCCATGCTCGAAGCCAGACACGGACGGCATGCCCTCGTCATCGGCGCCGAAGAGCTTTCGCGGATTGTGGACTGGAGCGACCGCTCGACGGCCGTGCTCTTTGGCGATGGTGCTGGAGCAGTGGTTTTGTCCCGGATCGATGAGGCCGGGCGGGGCTGCCTGTCCTTCATGCTCGGTGCCGATGGTGCAGGCGCCATGGACCTCCATCTTACCCAGTCTCCACGGCTGGACGCCTATGCGCGCGAAACCCCTATCGTACCGATGATCGCCATGAATGGCAAAAAAGTCTATGATTTCGCCGTCAAATCGATCACGGTCCTCATCGAGCGAATAATGCATGCCACAGTGTACAAGCTCGAGGACTTCACATGGATCATTCCCCATCAGGCGAACGCCCGCATTGTGCAGGCCGCTGGAAAACGATTCGGGATACCGCCGGAAAAGTTTTACCTCAACATGGAGGAATACGCCAACACCTCGTCGGCGAGCATTCCTCTCGCCCTCGCGGAGATGGATGCAAAGGGCCTTTTGAAGACGAATGATCTCATAATGCTATTGGGCTTCGGGGCGGGTTTGACCTATGGGGCCGCCGTAATTCGCTGGTAGGGACCGGGAGGAATTTTAATGCACAGAAAGATTGCGGTGACAGGCCTTGGCGTGATAAGCCCCGTCGGCAATGATATGGAAAGTTTCTGGGGAGCCCTCCTGCGCGGCGAATCGGGCGCGGGTCCGGTAACCAAGTTCGACGCTTCCGGCCTCGAATCGCGTATCGCGGCCGAGGTGAAGGGTTTCGATCCGGGACTCTGGATGGAAAAAAAGGAATCGCGGAAGATGGGGCTTTTTTCTCAGTACGCCGTTGCCGCGGCAGTGCAGGCTTGGCGCAACGCTGGGCTCGCAGAGCCTGGGGTGGACGGTGACGCTGTCGACAGGGAGCGCGTGGCCGTCTGCCTCGGGAACGGCATCGGCGGCCTGGAGATCTTCCAGGAATCCTATGCCAAGCTCCTTGAATCGGGGCCGGACAGGATGCCGCCGATGACGGTGCCTCTCATGATAGCAAATGAAGCCGCGGCCAACGTGGCGATGCGTCTCGGCCTTCAGGGCCCTGCATTCACGCAGGTGACGGCCTGCGCATCAGGCACCGATGCCATCGGTCAAGCCATCGATCTTTTGCGTTCGGGCAGGGTCGATATGGTGGTGGCGGGTGGCACGGAGGCTTCCATAACCGTCTTCGCTATGGGTGGTTTTTGCCGGCTGAAGGCGCTTTCCACCCTGCACAACGACGATCCCACCAAGGCTTCCAGGCCTTTTGACAAGGACAGGGATGGATTCCTCATCGGTGAGGGAGCTGGCATCCTCATTCTCGAGGATTATGAGAGGGCAAAGGCGCGTGGCGCCAAGGTGTATGCCCTGGCCGCAGGGTACGGGGCTACCTGCGATGCCTACCATCTGACGGCACCGAGCCCTGATGGCGTCCAGGGATCGCGGGCGCTGACGTTGGCCCTCGAGGACGCTGGGCTTGAACCTTCAGTAGTCGGCTACTACAATGCACACGGCACGTCGACGCAGCTCAACGATCCCACTGAATCGGCTATGGTGAAGAAAGCATTCGGGGCTGCCGCCGGGAAGCTGAAGATCAGTTCGACGAAGAGCATGACGGGGCATTGCCTGGGAGCCACGGGAGCGATAGAGGCGATTGTCTGCGTTAAGGCCATAGAGACAGGATGGCTGCCGCCGACGATCAATCTCGACAATCCCGACCTGGAAGCTGGCTGCGATCTGGACTACATACCGAATGTGGCCATACATCATCCGATTGATGCCGCACTTTCGGCTTCGCTGGGTTTCGGTGGGCACAATGGTGCCCTGGCTTTCATTCGCGCTTGATTTGCATCGTTTCAGATGCTGACTTTTCGCGCCGAGTTCCGGCGTAGTATACTCATCAAAGGCACACCATATGGAAAACATCGAATCGTATTTACCGCACCGCCAACCCTTTCTCTTCGTGGACGACGCCAGGGTGGAAGGATCAATGATCATGGCTTCAAGGAGCTACAAGCCCGAGGAGTGGTTCTTCAAGGGACATTTTCCGGCATACCCTGTGGTGCCGGGGGTTCTTCTCGTCGAAGCGCTGGCACAGGCAGGGGGCGTAGGCGCAAAGCTGCTCGGGATAAAACCCAAGGGCCTTTTTGTGCTCGCGAGGATTCGCAGCGCCACCTTCAGGCGCCAGGTACGCCCCGGAGAGAGGCTCGACATGGAAGTGTGGAATATAAAGTCGGGAGCCCTTGTCCTGCACCAGAAGGGTCGAGGCTTGGTTGATGGCCAAGTGGCTGTCGAGGCTGAGTGGGTATCGATGTCATCGGGGGTGGAAGAATGATCATAAAACCGATGGTGAGGAACAATATCTTCCTCAACGCCCACCCGGCGGGCTGCGCTCGTGAAGTGCAGTTGCAGATAGAACGCGCCTTAGCCTTCGGTGCGACGATGGAAGCGGTACGAGAACCCGGGCAAGGCAGGCCTGCGCGGATTCTCGTTATTGGCGCTTCCACGGGCTATGGCCTTGCATCGAGAATAGCGGCTGGCTTCGCCTATGGAGCGGCGACGGTGGGCATCTCATACGAAAAGGAGCCTACTGCCTCAAAAACCGCCACGCCGGGCTGGTACGCCAATAGAGCTTTCGATGCCGAAGCGGCCAAGGCAGGACTTTTTTCCAAGACTTTTGACGTCGACGCATTTTCGCACGAGGCCAAAACGCTGGCCATCGAGACTGCCAGATCGGGGGGCTTTGTCTACGACCTCGTCATCTATTCTCTCGCGAGCCCTGTACGCGTCGACCCCGATTCAGGGACGATGTACAGGTCGGTGATCAAGCCCATCGGAAGGGCATACGCGGGAAAAACAGTGGATGTTTTCTCGGGCAGAATAAGCGAAGCCCATATCCAGCCCGCCGACGAGAAGGAAATCGAGGAGACCGTCAAGGTGATGGGGGGCGAGGATTGGTCGCTCTGGATCGATGCGCTGGCGTCGGCCGGGGTTCTCGGCAGGAACGCCCTCACCCTGGCCTATTCCTACCTCGGCCCTCCCCTCTCGTGGCCCATCTACAGGGATGGCACGATAGGACAAGCCAAGGCTCATCTCGAGGAGAGCGCCCGAAGCATAGGAGCCAAGCATGGAGCTTCCGGTTTGCGTGCCTTCGTATCGATCAACAAGGCAGTGGTAACCCGAGCTTCGGCGGTGATTCCGGTCATACCTCTGTATGTTTCGACCCTGTTCAAGGTGATGAAGGATCGAAAAATCCACGAGGACTGTCTCGACCAGATGCTGAGGCTGTTCCGCGAGAGGCTCTACAGGCGGGATGCCCAGACTGTTCCCGTCGATGTCGAGGGCAGGATCAGGCTCGATGAATTGGAGATGGGCGCTTCCGTTCAGGGCGAAGTGTCGTCGCGCCTCGCCAGGGTGAACGAGGAAAACATGGGTGAGCTCGCCGATATAGAGGGTTTCCGCAGCGACTTTCTATGCGCCCATGGCTTCGATGTACCAGGTGTCGATTACGAAGCCGAAGTCGATCCTCTCTGATGAATATCTTCTTTCTTGAGAAGGCTGAGCCGCAGGTTATAGTCCCCAGGACAGACAGGCGCTT
>PGXP01000074.1 GCA_002839205.1 Spirochaetae bacterium HGW-Spirochaetae-9 | reverse complement strand
CGGCCACGTGGCGTGGGACGACCTTGCCTAGACCCGCCGTCATCGTCCTTGAGGACGGCGCCATCTTCACCGGCGAGGCCCTCGCGGGGGCCGGTACGGTGGGCGGCGAGATCGTGTTCACCACGAGCATGGGCGGGTACCAGGAGATCGCCACGGACCCGTCCTACTGCGGACAGTTGGTGACGTACACGTTCCCCATGAACGGCAACTACGGGGCCGATCCCGAGCGCGACGAGTCGGGCAAGGCTCACGCGCGAGCCGTCATCGCCCGCGAGATCACCAACTACCGGTTCAACCGGGCTTCGCGGCTCACGTGGCTGGACTGGCTGGCCGAGCACGGCGTGCTGGCGGTGAGCGGCGTGGACACGCGTGCCCTCACCCGTCACATCCGTGAGAAGGGCGCCCTGCGGGCCGTGGTCTCCTCCGAGGCGCGTGAGCCGAGGGGGCTGCGCAAGGCCGCCCAGGGCCTCCCCAAGATGGGCGGCCTCGACCTGGCGCGGGTCGTCACCTGCGAGACGCCGTACGAGGCGCCGGCGCCCCTCGGGGCGCCGGCGCCGGACCTGCACGTGGTGGCCTACGACTTCGGCGTCAAGCGCTCGATGCTCGGCCACCTGGCGGAGCGAGGCTTCCGCGTGACGGTGGTGCCGGCGCAGACCAGCGCCCGCGAGGTGCTCAAGCGCAAGCCGGACGGGGTGTTCCTCAGCAACGGCCCGGGCGACCCCGCGGCGGTGGGCTACGCCGTCAAGGCGGTGGAGCTCTTTGTCGGAAGGTCCAATGTCCAGGATTTCGATCCGGCGTCGCGGGATTATATCGCCTGGCACTGCGACGGAGACCTCGTCGCCTTCATCGTCTTCACGATGCGCGATGGGCGGATGAAGGGCAGGGACAGCTTTATCGCCCCCCTCTACGGTACCGAGGAAGAGGCGATCCAGTCATTTCTGGTGAGCTATTACAGCGCCGAACGCCTCCCTCCCCCGTCGATCTACCTGATGAAGACAACAGCGACAAAACCTGTCGCCCAGTACATCAGGAGGGAACTGGGCGTCAAGACGCGATTCCTCATCCCCAAGGAACAGCGCCATGCGGCTTCGATGAACCTGGCCATCCAGAACGCCAGGGAAGAAATGATAAAAAAGCGGAGGGAAATAGGCGATACGCAGGCTCTCGTGGAGCTGCGATCAGCCCTCGGCCTCGCCTCCTTGCCGATGCGAATCGAAGGCTTCGATATTGCCCACCTGGCGGGCAAGAATACCGTAGCCTCCCTCATCAGCTTCAAAAACGGCATTCCCGACAAGCGGAATTACCGCTATTTCCGCATCAAAAGCCTCGGCAAGGGAGCGATCGACGACTTCGCCTCCATACGCGAAGCCGTGGCGCGACGCTATACGCGCCTTGTCAACGAGGAGGCCGAACTGCCCGACCTCATCCTCATCGACGGGGGCGCGGGCCAGGTTTCGGCGGCCAAGGAAATCCTCGACCACCTGGGCCTCGACTGCGAGCTGGCGGGACTGGCCAAAAAGAATGAGGAAGTCTACCTGCCCGACAGGCTCGCTCCCATTGTCCTGCCCATGGATTCGCCGGCCCTTCGCGTCCTCGTGGCCATACGCGACGAAACCCATCGCTTCGCGACGGGTCTTTCCAAGAAGCTGCGCACGCGCGACCTGCGCTTTACCCTGCTCACCTCGGTGGAGGGGATCGGCGAGGCGCGGGCAAAGCGCCTGATGAAGGCATTCGGATCCATGGCTGCCATAGCCGCGGCTGAAGCCGAAACCATTGCCAGGGCGGCTGGCGTTTCCCTGGAAATCGCCCTTGCGGTGAAGGAAAAAGCCTCCCTCTCCTACGGCGCCGACTGAAGGTTATAATTTGACATCTCCGCCCGTCGATGCTACCATCGATGCACGTCACAGGAGGACTCAATGAAAAAGAAAACACTGCTTGTATTGCTCATCATCATGGTTGCCGCCTCATCGGCCTTCGCCCAGGGCAAGACCTATCAGCTTCGCACCTCGACCAATCTGGCCGGCGCGGGGACGATCGGCAAGGGTTTGGCCTATTTCGTCGACATCGTGAACAAGAAGGCCGGCGGCAGAATCAAGGCCGTTGCCAATTTCGGCGCCGAACTCGGCAGCCAGGCCGAACAGGTCGAAATGGCCCGAACCGGCTCCCTCGAGATGGTCGTATCGGCCCCCGGCACGGGACCAGGCACCTGGGTTCCCCAGCTCATGATGTTCGAATTCCCCTTCCTCTTCAAGAACAATGACCATTACCTGAGAGTGCTCAAGGGACTGGAAGGCGAGGTCAGCGCGCTGGTGAAGCCCTACGGCTTTATCGCCACGGCTGGGCAGTCCATGGGCTCGCGCCACATGCTCACCAAGAAACCCGTCACTAAGCTGGAAGACATCGCCAACATGAAGATGCGCGGCCCGAACGCGGTCTACATCAGCATGTTCAAGTCGCTGGGCGCCGCCGGCACGACGATGGACTGGAACGAGATATACTCGGCTCTCCAGACAGGCGTCATCGACGGCATGGAGGCATCCCCCTCCATGATCAACTCGATGAAGTTCCAGGACGTAGCCAAGAACCTCACCATCACCGACCACATCATCGCCTGCGCGTACTATTTCTTCAACGAGAAGTGGTACAACAGCCTGCCTGCTGATCTGCAGAAGATCGTGATGGACTGCGCCCAGGAGGCAGCCCAGTATCAGGCGAAGCTGGACGAAGCCGACCAGGTGGCATCCCTCGAAAAGATCAAGGCAGCCGGCGTGACCATTCACCAGCCTGCCGACAAGGCCAAGTGGATCGAAGCCTGCAAGCCCATGCTCAACGACTACAGGGCGAAGGGCAAGGCCTGGAACGATTTCATCGACAAGATGCTGGCCATCCAGTAAGCGAAACGGAGCTTTTTACGGACGGGAGGTCGTCCCTCATTCTTCTCGGGACGGCCTCCTCTTTTTTTTAATGGAGATCTTTGAATGGCAAGGAAATTCTACCTTCTTTTTAACCGTACCCGGGCAACGATGATGGTAAGCGTCTCGGCATTTACCATTATTCTCTGCTTTATCCAGATAATACTCAGATATTTCACCTTCCTTTCGACACGCCCCTTCGCCTGGGGCGACGAGGTGCTGCGGCTCTCGGCCATCTGGGTGATCTTTCTCGGCCTGAGCATCGGAGTGAGGGAAGGCGCCCACTTCACGGTCGATCTCTTTCTCAACAAGATTCGATCGCAAAAAACAAGGCGCGTGGTCGACACGGCCATCGACCTTCTCGTGATGGGCATACTGGCCCTCCTCACCTACAAGGGCTTCGCCTACACGATCACCAACACGATGAGCAGTCTGCAGAACATTCAGATATCCATGGCATGGTTCTACGCTTCCGTTCCCGTCGGCTGCCTCTTCGGCATTGTCGAGTATCTCTACAAGATTTCATACGGGAAAGGCTACAAGGACAAGATGCTCGCGAAGCAGTAAGGAAGGAGACAACCATGTGGCAGATCTGGCTCGTGTTCGCTGTATTGCTGGCATTTATTTTCGCCGGCATTCCCATCTATATGTCGATCATTCTCACGACAGTGTCATTCATGATTGGGATGAATCTTCCCCTCAATCTTGTCGTCATCAAGATGTTCGGAAGCGTCAATTCCTTCTCACTTATGGCGATACCTTTTTTCATCATCGCCGGCAATATCATGGCCAAATCGGACATCACCGACAAGATCATCGACCTTTCGGATTCCCTCGTCGGGCAGTTCAAGGGCGGCCTCGGCCACGTCAACATCCTGGCTTCGATGTTCTTCGGGGGTATCCAGGGCTCCGGCATTGCCGACGCTTCGGCTATCGGCGGAATGCTCATCCCCGCCATGGAAAAGCAGGGCTACGACAAGGATTACGCCGTCGCCATCACGGCGGGTTCGTCGATGCTCAGCCCCATCATACCGCCCAGCATTGCGATGATCCTTTATTCCTACTATACGGAAATTCCGGTGAGCAAGCTCTTTATGGGCGGGATACTTCCCGGCGTCATCATCGCCGGCCTGCAGATGTTATGGAACCGCATCGTCTATTCGCGGCGAGGCTACAACATCCCAACCACGAAATTCTCCATTAATCGGCTGGGCAGAACCCTCGTCCGTTCGGTCGGCGCCCTGGCCATGCCCATCATCATCATCGGCGGAATCATCTCCGGCGTCGTCACGGCCACGGAGTCAGGCGTCCTCGCCATCGTCTACGGTCTCATCTACGGCTTCTTTATCTCCAAGAAGCTGAAGCCTCGCGACCTCATCGATATCCTGAAGAGCTCGGGCCTCACCACCGCCGTCGTCATGATCACCATAGCGGCCACGGGAGCCCTTTCCAATGTCCTCGTCCGCATGCGCTTCCAGGCCAATGTCACCGACTATGTGGTCAACATTATCGGCAATCCGGCACTGGGAACCCTTTTCCTGATGCTCGTCATCTTTGTCCTGGGCATGTTCCTGGATCCGACCGTCCTCATCGCCATGCTGGCGCCCACTATCCTCAGCATCGGCAATTCCTTCGGCTTCAGCGCCATTCACTATGGCGTCGTCATGGTTATCATGATGCAGTTGGGCGCCATAACGCCTCCCGTGGGCTCCTTCCTCTTCGTCTCCTGCGCGATAGGACACTTGCCGATCGAAAAATCCGTCAAGCCTATGATTCCCTTCATCATCACTATTATGATTGCGATATTGATCAGCTTTTTCGTGCCGCAGATCGTCACCTTCCTTCCCGATCTGCTGTTGGGCTGAGCGGCAAGGCCGCAGAGGAGCATTGAATGACAGGTATTGGAATAATCGGCTCAGGAGCCATAGCCTCCGTCCATGTCGAAAGCTACGAGCGTTATGCGGCAGAGTGCGAAGTAAAGGCTGTCTGCGACACCTTCAAGGCCAAGGCCGAGGACCTGATCGCGGGGAAGGCTTTGAACGCGGCGGCCTACGATGACTACAAAAAACTCCTTTCGGATCCGGCGGTGGAAGCGGTATCCATCTGCCTGCCGCCGAGCACCCACGCATCGGTGACCATCGACGCGCTGAAGGCGGGCAAACATGTCCTCGTCGAAAAACCGATGGCGAGTTCACTTGAAGAATGCGATCTGATGATCGAAGCCGCCCGAGCGAGCGGAAAGGTCCTCGCCGTGGTGAGCCAGAACCGCTACAAGACGCCTGTGGCCAAGCTGAAGACGATGCTGGATGAGGGGGCTATCGGCAAGGTAGTGTACGCCAGCTTCGATTCGCTCTGGTGGCGCGGCCAGGTCTATTACGATCTCTGGTGGCGCGGCACCTGGGCCCAGGAGTCTGGCGGCTCCTTCATGAGCCACGCCGTCCACTACCTCGACCTCATGCACATGATCTTCGGCATGCCGGCGACGGTGAGCGCGACGATCACAAACATAAACCACGATAATTCGGAGTGCGAGGATCTGGGCTTCGTCGTCTTCAATTACGGGGACAAGATCGTGCACTTTACCTCTTCCCTCGTCAGCCACGGCGAGCGGCAGAGCATCACGGTGGAAGGCGAAAAGGGAAGCATCGGCGTCCCCTGGACCGTCTCGGCCTGCAGCCCACTGCCCAACGGCTTCCCCAAGGAGAACGAAGAAGCGAAGGCCGCCCTCGAGCATCGTTACCGCGAAATCCCCGACCTGCCGGCCGAAGGCCACGATGCCCAGATTGCCAACTTCCTCAGGGCTATCGAGGGGAAAGAGCCTCCTGCCGTGGACGGGCTCGAGGGCCGACGGACAATGGAGCTCATCGTCGCCATCTACAAGTCCTCGACCATGGGAGGGCCTGTCAGCCTCCCCATAGCTTCGACTGACGCCTTTTACCGAAAGGAGACGATGATCGCCTCGATGCCCAAATTCCACGAAAAGAAGAAGAGCGTCGACAACTTTTCCGAATCGAAGATAACGCTGGGGAGGGATCTGGGCCGCTAGGTGGCATGGCCAAGGGGCGCAACGCGTTTTGCCGTCTGTGACATGGCCTCGCGGGCTTGCCCCAGGCCCTCATAATTGAGCATTATTGACAATGAGTATTACAAGCAAAGGAGACTCGTTCATGGATAGAACATCGCTCGAAAAAATCGCCGTATCGATACGCAGCCTGAGCATCGACGCCATAAATATGGCCAACTCGGGTCACCCGGGCCTTCCCATGGGAGCGGCCGAACTCGCGGCCTACCTCTATGGCGTCGAGATGAACTACGACGCCCAGGATCCTTCATGGATCAACCGCGACCGTTTTGTCCTCTCGGCAGGCCACGGCTCCATGCTGCTCTACTCCATTCTCCACATGGCGGGCTTTGGCCTTACCATCGACGATATCAAGAGCTTCCGTCAGGTGGGTTCCAAGTGTCCCGGCCATCCCGAATACGGCGTCACGCCGGGCATTGAGACCACCACAGGCCCCCTGGGACAGGGCATCGCCAACGCCGTCGGCCTCGCCATCGGCGAGCGGATGATGGCGGCCAAATTCAACAAGCCCGAAGCCAGGGTTTTCGATCATTACACCTACACCCTCGTGGGCGATGGCTGCCTCATGGAAGGCGTCGCCTCCGAAGCCTGCTCCCTGGCGGGCCACCTGGGGCTGGGCAAGCTCATCGCCTATTACGACGACAACAGCATTACGATCGATGGTTCAACCGGCATAGCCTTTTCGGAGGACGTGGGGAAACGCTTCGAAGCCTATGGCTGGCAGGTGCTCCGCGGCGACATGTACGATTTTGACGGGCTGGCCTCCCTGACAGCCCAGGCCAAGGCCGAGACGAAAAAACCCAGCCTCATCATCCTCAAGAGCCTGATCGGCAAGGGATCGCCGGCGAAGCAGGGCACGGCAGGCGCACACGGCGCTCCCCTCGGCGAGGAGGAAGCGGCCAAAGCCAAGACTTTGCTCGGTATCCCCGTCGACGCTCCCTTCTATGTCGCCCCCGAAGCCTATGCCTTTTTCGAAAAACGAAGGAAGGAGCTCAAGGCGGCCAAAGCCGATTGGCAAACCGGACTCGAGCGCTGGGGTAAGGCTAACCCTGAACTCTCTGAAGAGCTGAGCGCATGGTTCTTCAACCGCACCCAGGGCGAGCTGGATCTGCCCGCCTTCGCCAAGGGCGAAAAGATCGCCACGCGCAACGCCTCGGGCAAATGCATCATGGCTGTCGCCAAGGCCTGGCCCAACCTGGTGGGCGGCTCGGCCGACCTCACCGGCCCCAACGTCACGCAGCTCCCGGCCAATGCTTCAGGCCTTCCCCTCGATTTTACGGCCGACAATCCGGGGGGCCGCTATATCCGCTTCGGCGTGCGCGAACACGGCATGGCGGCCATAGCCAATGGCCTCGCCCTCTACGGGGGCCTGCGCCCCTTCGTGGCCACCTTCCTCGTCTTCGCCGATTACCTCCGGCCTTCCCTGCGCCTGGCCGCGCTGATGAAGTTGCCCGTCGTCTACATCCTCACCCACGACTCCATCTATATCGGTGAGGACGGACCGACCCACGAGCCCGTCGAAACCCTCAGCTCCTTGAGGACCATACCGGGTCTGAGCGTCGTACGCCCCGCCGATGCCGAGGAAACGGCTGTCGCCTGGCGCATGGCCATGGAAAAGACGGACGGGCCGACAGCCCTCATCCTGAGCCGGCAGAATCTCGCCGTCCTGGAAAAGGACG
>PGXP01000343.1 GCA_002839205.1 Spirochaetae bacterium HGW-Spirochaetae-9 | reverse complement strand
TAAACCCTGAATTGCAGTTGATCGTCAACATGGCGATCCAGATGGACAAGCCCCTGTTGCTGACTGGGGAGCCCGGCACTGGCAAAACCCAGCTGGCCTTTGAAATCAGCCGCTCGTTGGGGATGCCACTGGAGATATTGCGGGCCAAGTCCACGATCAAGGGCGAAGAGGCCTGTTATGTGCAGGACACCGTACTGCGCCTGAATGACGCCCGCTTTGGCAGCGGGACTTCCGGGCGAGACGTCAATCAGTTCTTTGATTACGTGATCTGGGGGCCAATCGGACGGGCGTTTCGCAGTGAGCAAAAAGTGGTGCTGCTGCTGGACGAAATTGACAAAACCGAATCAGATGTACAGGACAATCTATTGGATGTTCTGGACGAAAAGCAGTTTACGATCCGCGAGGTCAATCAGGTGATCCAGGCCCGCCACAATCCGCTGATCATTATCACTTCCAACGCCAAGCGCGAGCTCTCGGATCCTTTTTTGCGCAGGTGTTTTTGCCACCATCTGCCCTTTCCTTCAAGGGACGAGATGATCGAAATCGTCAAATTGCACTTTCCCGAGCCAGATCCGGCCCTGCTGGATACGGCCCTGAATCTGTTTTATGAGCTGCGGGCCCGCGGCTTTGAAAAAGCCCCCGCCACCAGCGAATTGCTCGACTGGCTGCAGGCGGTGCAGAGTAGCCAGAGCAACTTGAATGTGCCCAATCAGATTCCCTTTATTGGCGCCCTGCTCAAGCGCACCGAAGACATCCTGGCCTGGCGCCAGGGCGGCCAACGGAGCAAGCGCCAATGGTAGTTGGGTAGCCTAAATGCCGACGCCAAAGCAGGATGTCCTGCTGGTCGACTTCTTTGAGCTCTTGCGCAGCTACGGCGTGCCGATCAGCATGCAGTATCTGATTGAGTTTCAAATGGGGCTCAACAAAGGCCTGGTCCACAATCTCGACGATTTATTTGTGCTGCTGCGCCTGACAGTGGTCAAAAAAGCTGAGCAGATGGACGCCTTTGAGCGGGCCTTTGCCCTGTATTTTTTTGACATCGACATCCCCGAAGTGGCTGAAGGCGATCCGGCCCTGCTAGACACCCGGCAGTTTCAGGAATGGCTGCGCCAGGCGATCGCGCGCAAAGAGATCCAGGGGCCGATCTGGCAGCTGAGCCGCGATGAATTGATTCGCAAATTCTGGGAGACCTTGCGCAAGCAGTTGGAACGGCACGATGGCGGCAGTCGCTGGGTCGGCACCGGGGG
>PGXP01000342.1 GCA_002839205.1 Spirochaetae bacterium HGW-Spirochaetae-9 | reverse complement strand
CTATCAAATGAATTACCGTGTCTGCCCTGGTAATTGCTTCCATGGTGCGCGTTACGGAATAGAATTCGATATCTTCATCAACGCGGCTTCTTCTCCGGAGTCCCGCGGTATCAGTGAGGCGGATCAGTTTTCCCTGGAAATGAAAGTCCTCATCCACTGAGTCTCTTGTTGTTCCGGGAACATCTGAAACGACCGATCGTTCATATCCGATAAAAGCATTCAGCAATGTTGACTTCCCGGAGTTGGGACGTCCTACTATGGCGATCCTGATGTCGGGTTCTCCCGCCGGAGTTCCTTTTTTTGTCAGCTGTTCCGTGATTTTATCAAGGAGAAGTCTGATGTTCCGTCTCCTGAGCGCTGATATGGGGATGATTTCGTCCAGTCCCATCTCGTAGAAATGCGCAATATTTCGCATGTCCTCATCATTGTCCATCTTGTTAACGGCGACGATGACTGGTTTCGAAAGCTTTCGAATGATATTCATCATCTCATAATCGAAGGGTGCGGGCGCGGGATTCTCCAGGATAAGCACTATCAGTGATGATCGTTCCAGCTGACGGTGCGCGACATCAATAATTGATTTTGAAAGTGCGGAAGAGTCGGTCAAATCAAGTCCGGGTGTATCCGATATGGTGAATGTGGTATCGCCATGGCTCATGGTGAAGGTGATGATGTCGCCAAGGCCGTCCGCTTCCTGATACAGGACGCGCCGTTCATGACCGGGCAGGTGATCGCCGTCGATGGCGGCAGATCGCTTAATCTGTAATTTTCAGAGTCAGTTCGGTAAAAAGTTAAAACCTGGTTAATATCAATCCTCGCCCGACTCGAAGGCCGGGCGCTACCCGCGCGTGCTATTTGCAGGTTTGCCGGTTCGTTGTTTCAATCCTCGCCCGACTCGAAGGCCGGGCGCTACTCATGCCAACCCCCAAACCAGCCGCCAATATTTAGGTTTCAATCCTCGCCCGACTCGAAGGCCGGGCGCTACAAGTCGCAGAAAGCGGGACGGGCTGCGTATCGTAGTTTCAATCCTCGCCCGACTCGAAGGCCGGGCGCTACCCTCTTCGCCGATCTCAACTTCGGCGCTGAACTCGTTTCAATCCTCGCCCGACTCGAAGGCCGGGCGCTACCGCAGGGATGTCACCGATCAGAAAACTGTGTTCTCGTGTTTCAATCCTCGCCCGACTCGAAGGCCGGGCGCTACCCTGGACAGATACTGCCAACGTCACCGCGATGGAGGTTTCAATCCTCGCCCGACTCGAAGG
>PGXP01000341.1 GCA_002839205.1 Spirochaetae bacterium HGW-Spirochaetae-9 | reverse complement strand
CCGACCGACAGACCTCTTGTGCTGGACGAATACCCGCGCGGCATCGAGTGCCTGGCCAAGGATATCCCCGGAAAACCCTACAAGGAGAGGTGGGAACTCTACGTGAAGGGAATAGAGATAGCAAACTGCTTCACCGAAACGGGAGATTCCGAAGCGGTAAAGCGTTATTTTGCTTCCCAGGCGATGAAGAAGACCCTGAGCCTTGTCCCCCACAGGATTGATCCGGATTATTCTGCGGTTTTTGAGAATTTCCCGCCCTGTTCGGGTGTGGCGATAGGATTCGACCGACTGGCCATGGTCCTCCTTGGCCTCGATGATATAAGGGATGTAATTACCTTCCCCTTCGGTTCTTTCCCATTGCCGTGAGCCCGCCTCCGCATCTTTACAAAAATCCATATTCTGCAATACTATGGATGCGAAATTGAGCGGCGTTTTCTAGCCTCTATCCTTATATGTTCATTGCCGCTTCCTCGTGAAGGGCAAAAAAGGAAATCACATGGTTCGCGGCGGTGACATCAATCTGGGAACGTGCCTCCTTATCAACAACGTTCCCCATATCGTGGTGGACAGGGAGTTCGTGAGTCCGGGCAAGGGCTCGGCTTTCGCAAGGGTTAAGGCCAAGAGCCTGAAGACGGGCAACGTCATCATGCAGACTATAAAAACTGCCGATTCCGTCGAAGACGCCCAGGTGGATCTTGTCGACTGCCAGTACCAGTATTCGGACGGCGAAAACTTCATGTTCATGAACAACGAGACCTTCGATCAGTTCGGCGTTTCAATGGAAGTTCAGTCCGAGAAGAAGCCCTACCTCAAGGAAGGCGAAACTTACACCCTCATAATGTTCAATGGAGAAGCCATCGACATCAAGATTCCCTACAAGATGATCTTCACCGTGACGGAGAGCGAAAACTACGTCAAGGGCGATACTGTCTCCGGCGCGACGAAGCCCATCACGACAGAGACTGGCCTGGTTGTGCGCGTTCCGCTTTTTATCAAGCAGGGTGAACGCATCCTCGTCAATACCGAATCGAATGACTACGTGGAACGGGTGAACAACTGACCGAGCTCCAGCCCCTCGTCAACAAGACCGTCGAATTCGCGTATCGCGGGGCAAGGCTCAGCTTTGATCTCTCCCACGCTCTTTTTTCCTCCTATGCAATCGATACGGGCACACGTTTTCTTCTTAAGGAGATAGCCCACGACGAAGCCCTTGCCAGGGCTCGATCGATACTGGACGCCGGATGCGGGGCCGGTATCATAGGC
>PGXP01000340.1 GCA_002839205.1 Spirochaetae bacterium HGW-Spirochaetae-9 | reverse complement strand
GTCCGACTTCGCCTTCGGCAGCCCGATGAGCTTGATGATGGCGGTCGTGACGATGCCGAGGGTTCCTTCCGAGCCGACGATGAGGTGGGGGAGGTCGTAGCCCGTGACGTCCTTGGAGAGCTTGCCGCCCAGCCAGACCACCTCGCCCGTCGGCGTCACGAGCTCGACGCCCATGATGTAGCGCGAGGTGACGCCGTATTTCACGGCCTTTCCGCCGCCCGCGTTCTCCGCGATGTTGCCGCCGAGGAAGCAGGTCTCGAGGCTCATGGGATATCCGGCATAGAAGAGTCCCCTCTCCTTGACGAGGTTGTTGATTTCGTTCGTCACGATGCCGGTCTCGACTGTCATCGTCATGTTGGCGTAATCGATCTCGATCACCTTGTTCATCTTTTCGAGGGAGAGGACGATGCCGCCGAGGACGGGGATGGCGCCGCCCGAGAGGCCGGAGCCCGCGCCACGCGGCGTGAGGGGAAGGCGCTGCCTGTTCGCCAGCTTGACCACCTCAGCCACCTGGGCGGTCGAGTTCGGTGTGACCACGACGTCGGGCATGTGGCCGTATTCCTCGGTCGATGTCTCGTCGTGCGAATAGGCTTCCATGCGCTCTTCGTCGGCGATGACATTTCTGGCTCCGAGGAGGGCGCGCAGCTCGTCGATGACCGCTTGCGTGACAATTCCGTATTTCATCGATCGCCTCCGTCGCATGCAGCCTTGGCCGCCGGACCGCCGACGCTTTCGGCGCGCCGCTTCAAGGCCGCCGTGAGCTTAGGCACTATTTCGAAGAGATCGCCCACCACGGCGAAATCGGCCACCTTGTGTATGGGCGCTTCGGGGTCGCCGTTGATCGAAACGATGGTTTCAGCCGTCTTGATGCCCGCCAGATGCTGTATGGCGCCCGATACGCCCACGCATACGTAGAGGCGCGGCGAAATGGTCTTGCCTGAAAGACCCACCTGATGGGGATAGGAAATCCAGCCCCTGTCCACGGCCTCGCGGCTCGCACCGACGGCGCCGCCCAGGACATCGGCCAGGTCGCGCAGGAGCCTGAAGTTTTCGGCTTTCTTGAGGCCGCGCCCTCCCGAAACGACGATGGCCGCTTCCTCAATGTTCTCAAAACCCTCGACGTCACGCTCGAGGCCGAGCACTTCAACGCGCTTCTCGACGAAGGACGGATCGAGGGCTATCCGCTCGATGCTTCCGCTCCGACAGGCGTCGCGTTCGAGCGCCTTGGCCGATTTCGGCCGCACCGTCGACATCTGCGGCTTGTG
>PGXP01000339.1 GCA_002839205.1 Spirochaetae bacterium HGW-Spirochaetae-9 | reverse complement strand
TACGATCACCTTCATCAAGGTCTGCCGTTCGGTCGCACCCAAATCCCGGGCCGCTTCGATGACCGAGAAGTCGAACTCCTCCAGGCGTGCCGAGACCAACAGGAAGACGAACGGAAGGTTGAACGTGGTGTGTGCCACGAAGATCGAGAACATGCCCAACGGAATCCTTACCGCGGTGAAGAAGATCAGCATGGAGATACCGATGATCACCTCGGGCAGGACCATGGGTAGGAAACTGACGACTTGGATATACGCGCGCGACTTGAACTTGTACCACTTGATACCGATCGCCGAGAGCGAACCCAGGAACGTCGCGACAATCGAGCTGGTGATCGCGATGACGAAACTGTTGGCGAACGCACGCCACAACTCCTTCGAATCGAAGAACAGCTTGTAGTACCATTGGAGCGAGAACCCGGTCCAGCGCATCCCCCTGGAGGCGTTGAACGAATAGGTCACCACCACGAACAGCGGCATGAACAGGAAGGCGATCACCAACACCAGCATGATATTCGAGAAACCGAACTTGCGGTGGTCCTGGAACATCTGGTTCTTCGGCAGCTTGTAGGGCCCCTGCGTTCCCTTCGGGGCCTCGACCAACCGGGACGGCTCCAACCGTGTCTTCTTCGGCTGCTTCTTCAGCTTTGCCGCGACTGCGGCGGACTTCATTTTTGGGGAGGTGCTCATGTGATACCTCCGTTGGCGTCGACGACCTGCGCCGGGGCCTTCAACCGTGCCCGTTCGCTGGCTGTCGAGGTCATCATCCAGATCACACCGATGGTACTGACCACCGTGATGACCAGGCTGAAGGCGGAGGCCAGCGGCCAGTTGCGTGTCTTGGTGACCTGGTCGACGATGATGTTGCCGATCATGTAGGAGTCTTTTCCACCGACGAGCAACGGAACGGTATAGGCACCGAAGATCGGGATGAAGGTGAAGATCACCGCGGTGATGATGCCGCTGCGGATATTCGGTATCATGACCTTGAAGATCGATTCCGGTTTCGAGGCCCCCAAGTCACGGGCAGCCTCGAGCAGCTGGAAATCGAACTTGTCGATCGTGGTGAACAGCGGCAGGATGGCGAACGGAATGTACATGTAGATGAGGACGGTGATCACGGCCCCCTGGTTGTAGATGAGCGGAAGACTCTCCCCGATGACACCCAACGCCTTCAACGCTTCGTTGACAAACCCCTCGCTGGAGAGGATTGCGATCCACGCGTAGATGCGGATGAGCGAATTGGTCCAGAACGGGATGATCACCAGT
>PGXP01000073.1 GCA_002839205.1 Spirochaetae bacterium HGW-Spirochaetae-9 | reverse complement strand
CAGGGATATTTTCTGATCGACTTCTCGCGCACCGTCCCTGCCTTCTCAAGGGCTCTCGCGATGGCGAAGGGGTCAGGCTCGGCCACGAGGGCAGCGAACCATTCACGAAGATCGACCTGGGCCTGCCTCACCTTGGCCAGCTCGGTATGGATGTCTTCCAGGCCTGATGTGGCTTTCCTGAACCTTTCGTAGTACTTCTGCGCGTTCTCCACTACGCTGAGCGATGCATCGATCTGTATTGCTATCGCCTTGTCGGCATAGAAATCGTGGGTTTGGACAAAGCTATGTTTTCCGGACTCCTTTTCTCGTGACCCCGGATATTCGAAGCCGCCAGCCATGAGGATGTCGCCTATCTGTTTGTAACGTTCGGCGTCCTTGTAGTCCTCGAGAAGAAGGCTGAGTTCGGCTTCCCTGGCCGAAAGCAGAGCAGCACGCTTATCGTACCTTTCCGACGCGCGCATGATGAGATTGTCCCGCGAAAGTTCTCCAGACCTACCGCTGTAATGCGCTTCAACGAGCTCGGAGAAGCTTCCTTCGCCTTCCAGATCGCGTATCTGGAATTTATCGTTTTTCAGAGCCATTTCGGCACTATTGGGGATGGTCAGGGTTTCTTCTATGCGACAGGGAAGACCCGAGGCTTCCCCCTTTTCCGGCTTCCGAAACAGGGCGTCCACGATAAGATTGTTCTCGTCGACGAGGATGATGTTGCCCGATGCGCCGCTCCAGAACCGGGCATAGAGGGTGTAACGGTACGATGTGGCTCGAGGGATGCCGCTGGAAGTCCTGCCCAGGTCGACAGGTTCGGCATCGCTGCCTGCCTCTTCAAGGTCCCTTGGCATCGTGATGGCGATCTTGACGATCCTGTCGGAAGCGAGCTGGACAGCCGACTCTATCCGGCCTCCCTTGATTCTGGACTTGAGGCACTCCATAAAGCGCAACGGACGCTCATTCTTGGCAGGAACCATGGAGAGGCCATGGATCCTGCAGGCGCCCGATGCCACACTGACAAGAATATCCTTTTTACCCTCTTCGGTGCCGAAGGTTTCGAGGATTATCGTGTCGTAGGAGGGCTGGAAAATTTTCTGGATTCGCGTGCCCGACAGCTTGAGCTCGGACAGTACGAGATCTATCTCCCTGAAATTGAGCGACATCACCTACCTTCCGTGACAGTGCTTGTATTTCTTGCCTGATCCGCAGGGGCAGGGATCGTTGCGGCCGACTTTTTCTCCCGAGCGCATCACTGTGACGTTTTCGGGCCGGGAGGCTTCGGAAATTTGCGAACCCTGGGGGTTTCGGGACAGGGAGGTATCCTGACGGAGTTCCTGCCTGCCCTGGGTCGGGGAGGGCTGGCTGCCTGAAGCGCCGAACTGTCCCGAGCTCTCATGGTGGGCTGTCGCGGCCGGCTCCTTGGCTGGAAGCCTGCGTTCCTCCTCAGCCTTGATCTGAACCCTCAGCACCTTTGACGCGATGTTTCTCCTGATGGCGTCGATGAGATGCTCGAAGATATCGGAACCTTCGAGCTTGTATTCGAGAAGAGGATTCTTCTGGGCGTAAGAGCGCAGATAGACAGCCTCACGGAGGCCTTCCATCGTGTCCAGATGATCCAGCCACTTGTTGTCGATTTCCTGAAGGTACTGGTAGCGGATAAAATTGTTGAGGTTGTTTTCGCCGGCCATGGCCAGCTTGGCGTCGAGGTCACTTGTGAGCAATTGTTGCAGATCGGCATACAGCGGTGAAGACGCGGGCCCTTGGCCGGCCGAGGCTGCGAGGAGAGGGGAGACCTGGGCTGCCGACATCTCCACGCCGAAGGTGTCCCGCAGGATGAGGGGAAGCTCCGACGCCACGGCTTTGTCCCCTGATTTCTGGCGGATCAAAGCGTCGCCCACCACTGATTCGAGCATCTCGGACGCGCTGGAGCGCACCCTTCCTATAAGGTCGCCGTCCTTGATGATGGCATCGCGCTGATCGTAGATAAAAGCCCTCTGGCGATTGAGAACATCATCGTATTCCAGAAGGTGCTTGCGTATTTCAAAGTTGCGTTCCTCAACTTTTTTCTGGGCGCCCTCGATTGTCCGATTCAAAAGGGGATGATATATGGGCTCTCCCGGTTTCATGCCCACCTTGCTCATCATATTCTTGAAGTTTTCTCCTCCGAAGAGGCGCATGAGGTCATCATCGAGGGAGATGAAGAAGGCCGAACGTCCCGGATCGCCCTGACGCCCCGACCGTCCGCGAAGCTGGTTGTCGATGCGGCGTGATTCATGGCGCTCCGTGCCTATGACACAGAGCCCGCCAAGACTACGGATCTCGTCGAAGTCTTTTCGCCATGTCTCGTATTCCAAAGCCATTGCGCTGGCGAACTCCTCATCGCTCGCCTCGGAGCCGGCCTTGCGCCGCGCCCTGAATTCAGGGTTGCCGCCCAGCTTTATGTCGGTGCCTCGGCCTGCCATGTTTGTCGCAATCGTCACCGATCCTTTGGCTCCCGCCTCGGCGATGATGAGGGCTTCACGCGCATGGTTCTTGGCATTGAGCACTTCATGTGGCACACCATTGCGTGCTAGGAGAGCCGAGAGTTTTTCGGATTTTTCTATGGAAACTGTTCCCACCAGGATAGGCTGCCCCTTCTTGTGAGCTTTCTCGATTTCCTCGCTGATAGCCTGGAATTTTTCTTCCTCATTGAGGAATACAAGATCGTCTTCATCGTTTCGGACAATAGGGCGGTTCGAGGGTATGACAACGACATCAAGGCTGTATATTTTATTGAATTCAGGCGCTTCCGTGTCGGCTGTCCCCGTCATTCCGCATATTTTTTCATACATACGGAAGTAATTCTGAAAGGTTATCGTGGCGAGGGTACGGTTCCTGCGTGCGATTTTGATTCTTTCTTTGGCTTCTATCGCCTCGTGGAGGCCATCGGAGTAGCGTCGGCCATGGAGGATGCGTCCCGTGAATTCATCGACGATCTGTACAAGACCATCCTGCACGACATAGTCCACGTCCTTGTTGAAAAGAATCTGGGCACGCACCGACTGGGTGAAGTAGTGGGCAAACTCGAAATTGCCTTCCTCGAAGAGGCTGCCTTTGATGAGACCGCGCCTCTGAAGCAGTTCCTCGGCATGGTTGTGCCCCTGACTTGTGAACATTACACGCTTGGATTTCTCATCTATGCGATAGTCGCCATCGGCCACTTCGCCGTTCGCCTCGTCCGGGTATTCTCCGGTCTCGGGATTTTTCTTCACCTCGGTGAGGGACAATGCCAGTCGATTTACCTCATTCACCTTGTAGGTGTCGTCCTCGGCGGCGCCGGAGATGATGAGAGGCGTTCTGGCTTCATCGATGAGGATGGAATCGATCTCGTCGACAATGCAGTAGTGGTGTCCTCGCTGCACCCGCGATTCAGGCGACCAGGTCATGTTGTCGCGGAGGTAGTCGAAACCGAATTCGTTGTTCGTGCCGTAGGTGATGTCGCAGGCGTAGGCCTTCCGTCGGGCGTCGTTGTCCATGGTGGAGAGGATGCAGCCGACGCTGAGGCCGAGAAAGGTGAATATCCTGCCCATCCACTGACTGTCGCGCTCTGCCAGGTAATCGTTGACCGTTACGATGTGGACGCCCTTGCCCGAGAGCGCGTTCACATAGGCGGCGCTCACCGATGACAGGGTTTTTCCTTCGCCCGTCTTCATTTCCACGATTTTACCCTGGTGGAGGACAAGGCTGCCCATGATCTGCACGTCGAAAGGCCGCTCGCCGAGTACTCTTCGCGCCGCTTCGCGGGCGAGGGCAAAGGCGTCGGGGAGGATCTCGTCCAGGCTCCCCCCTCGTGCCAAGCCTGCCCTGAAGGCCTCTGTCCGGGCGGGAAAATCGTCATCAGCGAGGCCAAGTGCCCAGGATTCCCTGGCGTTTATCGTATGAAGCGAGGGAAGAAGATTTTTGACATCGCGTTCCTTTTTGGATCCGAAAAAGGCGGTGAGAAGATTTATTGCCATGATGCTAAGAATACTTCCCGCTGATGAAAGGGTCAAGGAAGAGGGCTTGGCTTCGGCCCTAATCCAGGCCGTCGGCGTTGACATTTCCTTCTTTCGCGGATAAGGATGAATGCTGCGATGAAAAGCCCTGGCAAGAGCCTTTCCTGCGCTGCACTCGTTCTCCTGGTGCAGACATTTGTTTTCACCGCCTGCTCTCCCTCGTCGCAGGCAGGTTTAATCCAGAGAATAGATCTTTTCTCGGTGGGTTACGGCCTGTCGGAAAACAACATCGACCTTTCCTCGCAAGGAAGAGACGGTATCGATCTCACCATGAGCCAGGGCATTTTCCATATGCTCGACGGCAGAAGCAGAAAGATAATGCGGTTGTCTTCCTATGGCGACCTGCTCGCCCTCCTCTACGATCCTTCGATTTCGCCGGTTCCAGGCATTGTGAAACCTCTGACAGCGCCCCTGCCGGATGGGGCGAAGATTAAAGGACAGGCTTCAGCGGGACGCTATGCCGTACCTGTCAGCTTTGCCCAACCTCGAAAGATTGCCGTAGGACAGGATCAAACCATCTATGTGGCGGACAAGGTGCCGCAGGCTTCCGCCCGTATCTATGACCCCCAGTCGGCCTCGTATTTGGATGGAATAGTGAGACGCTTCGGCGCTATGGGCGTAGAGAAAGCCTCAATCGGCCAGGAAGGTCCAGGCGGTACTCCCTTTCCCGTCATTCTGTCGATGGACGTCTTCAGGGAAGGCACATTTGGCGTATTTTCTGCTTCAGAATCCACTTTTCTCGTGCATCATTTCGGAAAGGAGGGCAATCTCCTGTCCAGTCTGCGGATCGGCCGCGACGCTCTCCCTTTACCCAGAGAACTTTCGGAAAATGCAGGCAAAAAGCTCGATGGCAGGGAAAACGAAGCAGCGTCGAATAGTTCCAAGATAATTGCCCACCTGGATGGCATATTGATGGAGGCAGAGGGAGAAACATTCAGGATCATGCTCAAGCTCGATTATTACAAGGAATATTACGATTCGGCGAGCCTTGTCATTGCACGGAACGAGTATGCCGGCTCATGGATCTTTACCATGGACGGGTGGACCGGCCGCGTCGAATTCAGCCTGCCCATCACTGCCGGAGGCCAGGAAGCGCCACCTCCAGAGCTTATTGGCCAGAATTCCGGGCTGTACTACTTGTTGTACCAAACGAAGAGCAGCCTCGGATCCTATAGTATCCAACTCATGGACGAGAAGGGAAAAGTCCATCATCGCTCCCGCATCGATCTGCCTGACGGAGTCCGAGAAACGGTCACTATACGGGTGTCGGAAGAAGGACAGGTGTATGCATTGCTCACGTTGGAAGAAAAAGTGCAGGTTTCACTGTGGGATTTACGATGAAATATAGAATACAGCAGCTCAAGCTGCGACCCGGCCACGACGAGGCCACTCTCGAAAGAGCGATATGCGCCATCACGGGTACCTCGGCGGAGAATATTTCCTCCTGGAACATAGCAAAAAAATCATTCGATGCCAGGGAGAAATCGGCTATACGCGTCATTTACTCAATCGATGTAGAACTTAAAAAGCCCTTGAAAAACAAGCTCCTCGCCGCACAGTTTGCGCCACTTCCCGGGACATATGACCCTTACGCATTTCCGGTCGGCAAGGCTTTGGAACCGACAGCAAAGGCACCCGTGATCATCGTTGGGGGAGGACCTGCCGGCCTGTTCTGTGCCCTCCTTCTCGCCGAGAACGGATACAAGCCCATAATTCTCGAAAGGGGACAGGATGTCGATGCGAGGATTGTCTCGGTCAACCGATTCTGGGATTCAGGGCTGCTCGATCCTGATTCCAATATGCAGTTCGGCGAAGGCGGAGCGGGGACCTTCTCGGATGGAAAACTCAACACTTCAGTAGGAGACAAGTTCCATCGGAACAGGAAGGTGATCGATGAATTTCTGGAAGCCGGTGCACCGCCAGAAATCGCCTTTGTGAGCAAACCCCACATTGGAACAGACTATCTTGTCGATGTTGTAAAGAACATACGAAAAAAGATTGAGAACCTGGGAGGAAACATCCGCTTCAATTCTCCCGTCACCTCATTCGACATCGCAGGGGGCAGGATACGAGGGGTTGGACTAAAAAATGGACAAAAAATTGAAGCCTCCACAGTTGTTGTGGCGATAGGACATAGCGCCAGGGATACTTTCGGAATACTGGCGTGCAGCGAAGTTGCAATGGAGCAGAAAGCCTTTGCCATTGGCCTCAGAATCGAGCATCCGCAGGAGATGATACAGAAAAGTCAATTCGGAGAATCCTGGAATGACCCCAATCTGCCGGTGGCAGACTATAAATTGACCCACCAGGCATCGGGCGGACGCGGCGTCTACAGCTTCTGCATGTGTCCGGGAGGCTTCGTGGTCAATGCCAGCTCCGAACAAGGCATGGCAGCATGCAACGGTATGAGCAACTTTGCTCGCGACGGGCGCAACGCCAACTCGGCCATCGTTGCAGCCGTAAGGACAGAGGATTTTATGAGCCCCGAGATCCTTGCTGGTGTGGAATTTCAGAGAACCTGGGAGAGGGCTGCCTTTGCCGCCGCCAATACGGGGAAGCCCGGTTTCGCGATCCCTGTCCAGCGACTCGAAGATTTCCTGGATGGCCGGCCTTCCAAAGGCTTCGGCTCCGTGTTCCCCTGTTCAAAAGGAGCATGGAGTCTTGCAGACCTCAATGCCTGCCTGCCGACCTTTGTGTCCGAATCCATCAAGGAAGGCGTTGCGGCCTTTGAAAGAAAAATACGGGGATTCTCCCATCCCGATTCCGTGCTGAGCGGCGTGGAAACGCGCAGCTCTTCACCCATCCGGATTTTGAGGGATGAATCCATGCAGAGCAACATAACTGGCATCTATCCCTGCGGTGAGGGTTGCGGCTATGCAGGCGGCATAATGTCTGCCGCCATGGACGGGATAAAGGTGGCTGAAGCCATTGCAGAAAACAAAAGGGGAGGGTGACGAGGCATGAAAAATCTCCTCACCTGTGAAGATTCGCTGGCCCTCGACAATTCCACACGGGAGATTCTGGCGCTGAGCTCGCTGCAGCTTATGGAAAAAGCTTCCCTCAGGATGTGGGACACTCTACGAGCCGAAATAGCCCGCCGGCCAGAACTGAAAGAAAAAGGCGAACAGGTGAAGATTGTCGCTCTCTGCGGTAAAGGCGACAATGGCGCCGACGCTCTCGCCGTTCTGCGCCATGCATTCTGTTCAGGGTTCCAAAACCAGAAGGCACTGATTTCTTCCCGCGAACTCGGGGAAAATACAGTGAAACAGGCAGAAAGCCTGATAGCGGCCAATCTTGCTCCGATAGTCTGGCTCGATTCCGGCAGCGGCAATTTGCCGGAGAAAACACCCCTGGCCGATATGCTCGAAGGAACCGACATACTCCTCGATGGCATTCTTGGAACAGGCTTGCGGGGCAGGGCTGCTGGAGAAGCCGAATCCATGATCCTCTTCCTGAACAGCATCAAAAGCCGTCAGCCCGGCATCCTTGTGGTTTCGGTCGATCTGCCCTCGGGTATTGGCGATGGCTGGATACCGGGATTCCCTTGCGTTGCCGCCGACATGACTCTCTGTCTGGAGCCGATGAAATCGGCATGCTTCCTTCCTCAGGCCCGTGGCCTCTGCGGCGAACTCATACCCGTGACCGATGTTTTTCCTGCGATTCTTGCCCGCCGCCCCGGCAACCTTTGCCTTTTGGAGGATGAGGACCTCACCGGGCTTCTGCCGGAAAACAACCCCACTGACTATAAAATGAGCAGAGGAAAGCTGGCGATATTCGCAGGATCGCGTGGGGCGATAGGGGCTGCCCAACTCTGCGCGAAGTCGGCGCTTCTGTCCGGGGCAGGCTAC
>PGXP01000072.1 GCA_002839205.1 Spirochaetae bacterium HGW-Spirochaetae-9 | reverse complement strand
CCTCCTCGCGCCCGCAGATAATCATGCGCAGACCAAAGCGATGCGCATTAAATCCTCGCAGGTCGGGGATTGGGGCATGAGCATGGTCTTCGAGGGCTATGAAACACCCGAAAAAGCGAAAGCCCTCACTGGCCTTGAGATCCTCCTGCCGCGGGATCAAGTCAGCCCGCTGAAAAGCAACGAATACTACATCCACGATCTCGTCGGCATGAAGCTCCTCCTCGATGCCGTGACTGCGGGTGAAGTGGTCGCTGTCCTGGATGGGGGTGCCGATCCCCTTCTGGAGATAAAGCCCGCCACCGGGGGCGCCAATGTCCTTGTTCCGTTCCGGAGCGAGTTTGTCGGCGCCGTGGACTGTGAAGCGAAAAGCATCGAACTCCTCGCCGGATGGCTTCTGGAATGAAGTATACCATTCTGACGCTGTTCCCCGAGATTGTGAGGGCATACTTCGAGGCATCGATAATGAAGCGGGCTGTGGCAGCCGGTCTTATCGATTACTCCCTCGTCAATATCCGGGATTACGCCATCGACAAGCACCGCAAGTGCGACGACGAGGTCTTCGGCGGAGGCGCGGGGATGCTCATGAAGCCGGAACCTCTCGACAGGGCGCTTGAAGCGGCCGGCTCACCGGGCGTCAGGACGGTTTTCGTCACGCCTTCGGGCAGGCTATTCAACCAGGCTATGGCCCAGGAACTGTCCAGGGAAGAGAATCTGGTGATTCTCTGCGGCCGCTACGAGGGCGTCGATCAGCGCATCATAGACACGAGGATTACGGATGAGATTTCGATCGGCGACTACGTGCTGTCGAGCGGGGAAATCGCCGCTATGGTGCTTGTGGATGCCGTATACAGACTTCGCCCCGGTGTTATTTCGGGTGAATCGCTGGAGGAAGAGAGCTTCTCGAAGGGGCTTCTCGAGTATCCCCAGTATACACGCCCGGCCATTTATGATATGCTACAGGTCCCCGACGTTGTCGTTTCGGGGAACCATGCACAAATCGCACGGTGGAGGCTTAAGGCGAGCATCGCGAAGACGCTGGCCTACCGCCCCGAGCTTTTGTCAGAGGACAAACTGCCCGAAGAAGTGGGCAGTTTATTGCGTGAAGTAATCGATGAAGGGGGTTGGCATGAACCTGGTACAGTCCATTCAGGCCGAACAGATCAAGAGTGAGCTCCCCGCGTTCAACGTGGGTGACACCGTTCGCGTGAGTTTTAAAATCGTTGAAGGCAAGACGGAACGCGTACAGGCATATGAAGGCCTTGTCATCGCGATCAAGAATGGCGGCGTTGCCAAGACTTTCACCGTGAGGAAGAATTCCTACGGCGTGGGCGTCGAGCGCGTTTTTCCGCTCAATTCACCCCGCGTCGAAAACGTAGAAGTTCTCCGCCGCGGCAAGGTCAGAAGGGCCAAGCTCTACTACATCCGCACCAAGGTCGGCAAGAAAGCCAAGGTCAAGGAGCTCATACTTTCCAAGAAGTTTGAGGCGCCGGCCCCAAAGGTCTGATCAAGCTTCGAACTATCGTTTTCTTACCAGCCTTTTATAGAAAGCCCGGAGCAGTCCGGGCTTTTTTAATTGTGATGTTCGAATTTGAATCGCCAGGTGCCGGATTGCACGTCTGCCATGTATGGATGCTGCTGATTCTACCTCAGCCTTCGGAAGGGAAGGCGAGGAACTTGCCGGATCTATCCTCGAAGACGAAGGATGGACCATCATTGCGCGCAATTTCAGGGCGGGCAGGGGAGAGGTAGATCTCGTCGCCATGAAAGGCGGCCTACTTTCTTTCATTGAAGTGAAACGCTGGAGCAGAAACGGCTCCATGGACCTTCATAACTCCATCGGCAGGGGGAAAATCCGGAGAATCATCGAAACATCTAAAATTTTCCTCTCAAAGTATCGACAATATAGTGGGAAGAAAATCCGGTACGATGTTTTCCTTCTTTCTCCCGACAGACAGCCCAAGCGTTACGAAGGAGCGTTCGACGAGACGGTATGAAGAAAAAGGATAGCTTCGGAAGAGATTCGCTGTCATGGGCTGGCTCCAACCCTGGAACCAGACATGCCACCGACAGCCTGCTCGCGGGCTCCACTCGTCAGGACATTTACAAGCTTCACGAGATGCGTCATAAATTGAATGACGATACCTATGTGGACGGGGCGGTCAATCGGATTGCCAGCTTTCTGACGAGTACCCTTAAAAAGAAGGAAAACGATGAACAATAGCGGCAAGAACCAGGGACAACCCAGCGAAGGTGGGA
The DNA here is from genome assembly GCA_002839205.1 of Spirochaetae bacterium HGW-Spirochaetae-9. Next base: position 5,636 of record PGXP01000072.1, on the reverse strand, counting down.
GAAAATCTCCCCAGCGCCCTGGAAATCCACGACATGGCAACCACCCCAAGGGTGGCCAGGCTCAGGCCAGCCGAGGACAGGGGCAGCCTGGCAGAGGCCAGCGCGATACTTCCACGCTGGGCGTACGCAAGGAAGAGCCGCGCAAGCCCATGCCTGTGAAAGATTGCGCGATCTGCGCCAAACCCATATTCGATCTCTCGGGGGCGGTGGCGGACAAGGAATCAGGTGAACCCGTTCACTTCGAGTGCGCCCTCGAAAGGGTGACAGCCGCCGAAACCCTCGAGCCTGGTGAAAAAGTCGTCTACCTCGGCGCGGGCAATTTTGGGGTTGTAGGATTCAAGAACGGCAACGATGGTGCATTTGTGGTGAAAAGGCGGATACGCTGGGAAAAGGAAGGGGAAAAGCAGGCCTGGAGAAAGGAAATTTCCTCGTACATCACCAAGATTTGAGATGAGCAGAGCCTTTGTCGACGAAGATGCCGGTTCGGACGAAACCGACGGCATGCACGAGATTCCTCTCCCCCTGCCTCCGGGAGCGAAAAACTACATGACGCCCGAAGGGGCGATGCGCATGGCCGATGAACTGCGCAGTCTCGTCGATAGTGAAAGGCCCCAGGCTGCCGGCGCTCTGGCCGCGGCCGTTCAGGCTGCCAAATCGGACTATCTTCGCAAAGTATCAGAAATCGACAGACGCATATCCTACCTCAGCCGGATGAAATCCATGCTTGCCGTGGTCGATCCTCCTTCCGGCACGGATCGGGTCGTATTCGGCCTCGTCGTTCGAGTGCGCGAAGAGGGCAGCACCGACGGCGTCCCCAGCGATGTCGAGTACCGCATCGTTGGCGTCGACGAAAGCGATCCGGAGAAGGGCTATGTCAGCTGGGCAAGCCCTGTAGCCAAAGCCCTGATCGGGAAAAAAGTTGGGGATACTGTTTCGGTGCGGCTCCCTCTGGGTGAACGAATGATGAAAATACTCGGAATTCGTTTCGAAGAACCAGAACGCTGAAAGGGGATAGTTTCTCTTTGTCAAAAAGGATTAGCTTATCATGTGGTAAAAAGTGTGTAATATTATGTGTATGAGGAATTCTGATGGTACGACGAAATATAATTCTCTCGGATAGTCTCGATAGGAGTCTCAGCGAAGCCGCTACCCTGCTCGCCGAAAAAAAGAGCGGTATCGTCTCCAAGGCCTTAGCCCAGTACCTCGATCGACTGGATCTCTCGATAGCCCGTGAAAGGGCGGCGGAATACGAAGCAAATCCCGAAATGTCTCTCAGCGCCAATGAGGTGCGCCATAGATTGGATATATAGTGACCTGGTCGTTGCGCTTTTCTTCGGGTGTCGAAAAGGATATGTGCAGTATAGATCGCACCGAAGCCCGTTTTATCCTCGAAAGCCTCGAACAGTACGCGAGCGATTTCAATGAGCGCTATGAAGCGGAGCTGATGAAAAGCGGCAGGGCAAAAGCCCTGTCGGGCGACTGGGAAGGCTATTATCGACTGCGCCTGAGAAGTTATCGGGCTATCTACAAGAAATACAACGAAACCCTGGTTATCCTTGTCGTTCGCGTTTCGCATCGCAAGGATGTATACCGATAGAAGAAGCCGTGATTCCTCTTTTAATGTCGCGCTATCGCCTGATCTCGGAAAATCCACAGTATGAAATAAGCGCGTTCGGGATGGCGATGGATCCGTCCGCGCGCTGGAAGTTTTCCATGACCGCGATGAGGCCTCGCGAGCAGGCGATGGCGGTGCCGTTGAGCATATGGACGTACTTGTTCTTGCCGTCGTCGTCCTTGTACTTGATGTTGAGGCGGCGGGCCTGGAAATCGGTGCAGTTGGAGGTGGAGGTGACTTCGCCCCATTCGCCGCCGTTGCGGCCGGGCATCCAGGCTTCGAGGTCCCACTTTCGGTAGGCGGGGGCTCCCAGGTCGCCCGTACATGTGTCGACGACGCGGAAGGGGATGCCGAGGCCGGAGAATATCTCTTCCTCGATGGACCTGAGGTACTCGTGCATGGCGTCCGAATCTTCGGGCAGGGTGTAGGCGAACATTTCCACCTTGGTGAACTGGTGGACGCGGTATAGACCTTTTGAAAACTGGCCGGCCGAGCCCGCCTCCCGCCTGAAGCAGTGCGAGACGCCCGCCAGCTTGAGGGGCAGTTTTTCCTTGTCGATGATGCTGCCAGAATAGTAGCCGCCGAGGGTTATTTCGGCAGTGCCGATGAGGCAGGTGCCTTCGCCCTCAATCGTGTAGATGTTGGATTCGGCGCCGCGCGGATTGAAGCCGATGCCTTCGAGTATTTCCGTTCGGGCTATATCCGGGGTCTGGAAAAGGGTAAAGCCCTTTTTGCGCAGTATGTCGAGGACGTAGCGGACCAAGGCCATCTCGAGCAGGACAGCTTCGTTCTTTAGATAGTAGAATTTGGTTCCCGACACCCTGGTGGCGGTGTCGAAGTCGATGAGATCGAGATCGGCACCCAGCTGGACATGGTCCTTGGGTTCGAAAGCAAATTTTGTCGGTTCGCCTGAGCGTTTCACCTCGAGATTGTCCTTGTCTTCCCTGCCGCGAGGAGCTTCCGGATGAGCCATGTTGGGAATTTTGGCGCCCTCGAGGGCCAGCCGTGCTTCCAGGTCGGCGAAACGGACTTCGCTTCCGGCGATTTTTTCCTTGAGCTGCTTGCCTTCCTCTATGCGCGCCGCCCTGGTATCCGCATCCAGCTTGCCCTTCATGGAGAGGGCGTTTTCGTTGCGCAGCTTGCGCAGTTCTTCGATCTCGCGCAGGAGGGCGCTTTTCTCGTCAAAGAGGGAGACGACGAGGTCGGCGTCGGCGCTCATGTACCTGTCGGCGATATTTTTCTTGACGGCTTCGAGGTTGTCTTTGATAAATCTGTATTCCAGCATAGTGGCGAAATGATATACGGAGGCTGGCGGTCGCACAAGGAGGCGGGCTGGCTTCTTGAAGCGAAAGCGCCTGGCAGGATACGATGGACTCGTGACAGACAGAATACAAGGCATACATGAACGCCTGAAAGAACTCGATACCCTCGTCTCGGATCCCGCGATACTCAAGGATCAGGCGAAGTACCGGGACATCATGAGAGAGCGTTCCCATCTTGCGACGATAGACGAAACCGCGACAAAACACGAAAGAACCCTTGCCGGCATCGAGGAAGCGAAGTCAATGGCAGACGCCGAATCCGACCCCGAGCTGCGCGCGATGGCCGAAGAGGAGAGGGGGCTGCTCGAGGTCAGGCGTGATGAACTGGCCGCCGCTCTCGAGAATCTCCTTGCTCCGCGCGATCCTTTGGCGGACAAGAACGTCATCATGGAGATAAGGGCGGGGACGGGCGGCGATGAAGCCGCACTCTTCGTTGCCGACCTCTTTCGCATGTATTCGCATTACGCCGACGCTCTCAAATGGCGCATAGAGGTGATGAGCTCAAGCGAAACCGAGTTGGGCGGCTTCAAGGAAATAATATTCTCGGTGACGGGCGAGGCGGCCTACGAGCGTCTGCGCTGGGAATCGGGAGTCCACAGGGTCCAGCGGGTGCCAACCACCGAGAACTCGGGACGCATCCATACGAGCGCCGTCACCGTGGCCGTACTCCCCGAAGTGGAAGAGACCGAGATCGACATAAAGCAGGAAGATTTACGCATCGATGTCATGCGTTCCGGCGGCCCCGGGGGGCAGAGCGTCAACACAACCGACTCGGCCGTGCGAATCACCCATCTTCCCTCGGGGCTCGTTGTCCACTGCCAGGATGAGAAGAGCCAGTTGAAGAACAAGGCCAAGGCGCTGCGCATCCTGCGGGCACGTCTCTTCGAGCTGGAAGACGCCAAGCTTCAGGCAGAGCGTTCGGCCAACCGCAAGAGCCAGGTGGGATCGGGCGACCGCTCCGAGAGGATACGCACCTACAATTTTCCGCAGAATAGGCTCACCGACCACCGCATCGACCTCACCTTGTACAAGCTCGATCTCATCATGGAAGGGGATATCGCCGACCTCGTCGACGCCCTCGTCGCCGATGCGCGCAGGAAGGCCCTCGAAGGCTCCCTGTGAAAAACTGTGGCCTCAGCCCGGCCTGGATTGAGTCCGACAATGACGTATAGGGAATTTCTGGCCGGCAAGGCCGCTGAGCTGTGCGATGTTGATGCCGGCACGCCATTTCTTGATGCTACCATTGTTTACGCCCATTGCCTGGGAATCCCGAGGGGGAAGCTCCTCGCCCGCCTCCCTGAAAATATACAAACCGACGATATTCCCGAATTGTTTGAAGCAGCCTGGGCACGACGTCTGGCAGGCGAAAGCGTCGCCTATATTGTCGGATCAAAGGAATTCTTCGGAAGAGAATTCCTCGTCGACCAGAGGGTACTCGTGCCCCGCCCCGATACGGAAACCCTCGTGGCCGCGGCCCTGGAGCTGGGCGATCTGATCGCACGGGCAAGCCTGAGCCTCCACGATGTCTGCACCGGCTCGGGCGCCGTAGCGATAAGCATCGCGGCCGAAAGACCCTCCTGGTCGGTGAGCGCCTCTGACATTTCTTCCGAAGCCCTCGACGTGGCGCGCGCCAATTCGTGCCACCTTCTTGGGCACGAAATCGCCCTGGCGCGCGCCGACCTCCTCGACGGATTTGAAGGACCTTTCGACATCATCACCGCCAACCCTCCCTATGTTCCGACCGAGGAGACGGCCACCCTGCTTTCCAGGGGCTGGCAAGAGCCTTCTCTCGCCCTGGACGGCGGCCCTGACGGTCTCACCATCGTGTCCCGGCTTGTCGGTCAGGCAGGTGGCCTTCTTGCTCCTGGCGGGTTTCTGCTGATAGAAACCGATGCTTTGCAGTCCGAATCAGTCCGTGCTATGTTCCTGAGGGAAGGGTTTGACGACATCAGGGTATGGAAGGATCTTGCCGGTCTTGAGAGGATCACTGCAGGCAGAAAACACTGAGCGGAGCGCCGACGATGGATCAGCTGTGGATTCAATTTTACGAGAAGGCTCGGGGAACTTTCGGCGAAGCAGGCGCCGCCCAGGCCGAAAAGGCTTTCGAAAGGGCACGAAACAAGCACGCCGGAGCCTTGCGCGCCTCGGGTGAGCCCGCGTGGGAGCATGATTTCCGCGTGGCTTCCACGCTCCTCGACATGGGCATGGATCTGGATTCGATACTGGCCGGCCTCCTCCATGACAGCACGGAAAACCGCAGCTCAGGCTACTTCACTCCCGGAGGGACGATTCCCGTCGGCCCGGCCACCCAGGCGCTTCGCTCCGATACCGCAGCAGCGGAGCCGCATAAAGGCAAGGCTGGCCACCAGGGACCGAAGCCCGAGGAAAAACAGAAAGATGCCCACAGGAAAGCCCTCGGAGCCGTGCCCGATCCGGCGATAAGCGCCGAGTTCGGCGAGGAAGCGGCGAAGATAGTCGCCGGCGTCGCCAGGCTCTCCACCGTACGCGCAAAGAACAAGACGGTGCAGGCCGCCGAGACGATGCGCAAAATGCTCTTCGCCATGACGGGCGACATCCGTGTCATCATCGTCAAGCTCGCCGACAAGCTCGACACGCTGGTCGGTATCTTCGGCATCAACCAGCCGCCTACCGGCGACAAGGATCCGTTCGCGCTGCGTCGGGCGACGCTGGGCGTGCTG
>PGXP01000071.1 GCA_002839205.1 Spirochaetae bacterium HGW-Spirochaetae-9 | reverse complement strand
CGCTCGATGCCACGCAAAAACCCGGCCTTGATTACCGTGCGTGCGGTTTCCACCTCATCGGCGCTCGGCCCATCGGCGAGCAGGCGCGCCACTTCCTCATCAAGGATTTTTTCCACTTTGGCGAGATCGGCATCGGGCTTGATGTCGGCGATCAAAACAAAGTTGCCGGCGATTTCCTGGGTGAAGGCAAACGCCGACACGTTGTCGGCCAGCTTTTCTTCGTGTACCAAGCGACGCGACAGGCGCGAGCTTTTGCCACCGCCCAGAATGTTGGCTATCAACTCCAGGCGGGTGGCATCGTCGGTGCCGGTCTGGGTGACGTTCCAGGCGCGGTAAATGCGCGGTTGCGGCACCCGATCAGGCAAGGTGGCGCGGGTGCGCTCTTTGCGCAGCGGTATCTGCGCCGGCATTTTTGCCACGCTGGCGCTGGCCGGGATGTCGCCGAAATAGCGAGTGACCTTGGTTTTCGCGGTGGCCAGATCGATATCGCCAGCCAGCACCAGCACCGCATTGTTTGGCCCGTACCAGGTACGGAACCAGGTCTTCACGTCTTCAAGGCTGGCGGCATCGAGGTCGGCCATCGAGCCGATGGTCGGCCAGCTGTAAGGGTGGCCTTCCGGGTACATGGTGCGGAACAGTTCGGTGAACACGCGCCGGCCATAGGGCTGGTTTTCGCCCTGGCGTTTTTCGTTTTGCACTACGCCGCGCTGCTCATCGAGCAGCGGCTGGTCGATGGCGCCGAGCACTTCACTGTCGGAATCGGGGCCTTTTTCGAAAACGGGGTAAGTCTTTTTCGGATCCCAGATGCCGCTCCGCAGCTCATTTTTGATGCTTGGAATGACGACAGTTTGACCGGAAAGCAGGAGGTTGGGGTTTGAGGGATCCTTGAGGATGGACCGGTTCGCTTCGTACAAAACGGGCCACTTCCTGTGGTCATTGTAACCGTATTCGGCAGCGGCAATACTCGTGAAACTGTCGATGTTCTTGCGTTCGGGCAGGAGGTCGATGATATAGGCTGCCGGAAACTCGGCATATTCCTTGATGCTCGAGAGGGTGGCGAAGGCCGAGCGGGCTTGGGCGAGTGCAGTTTCGGTGTCTCCTGAAGAGAGCGCGCTGCTTGCGTTGCCGAGGGCTACCTCTCCGCTGGCGAGGGCTTCAGGGTAATTATTATTCGCGTTTTTCGACACCGCCCAGTCGTAGCGCTGTCGAGCCTGCTCGATCGCGGCAATCGCCTCGGCGCGCAAGGCGGCGGTTTGCACGGTTACCTGCGCGGCTGCGGCTGCGGCAGCCTGCGCTGCGGCAGCGGCCTGGCAAGCCTGTAGATCTCTCGCGTGCTGCTCGTCCTGTGCGGCTTTTCTCGCGGCTTCCGCCTGAGCGGCATTGGCCGCTACTTCGGCCTGCGCTGCGGCGGCTGCGGCTCCCTGCGCGGCTTTTTCCCGGGCGGTCTCTTCGGCGGCGCGGGTTGCCGCCTCTGCCGCATCGGCAGCGGCCTGCGCGGCCAGTAGATCCCGCGCGTCCTGCTCGTCTTGTGCGGCTTTTCTCGCGGCTTCTGCTTGAGTGGCGGCTCGTTCGGCAGCAAGGCGTTCGGCTTCCGTGACAGCCAGGGCTGTGCGAAGGGCTTCCAGTTCGGCGTCCTTTGCCGCTATCTCGATGGCATGTGCGGCCGCCTGAGTCGTAGCCTGAGCCTCCGTAGCCTGCCGCTGCGACTCTGCCGTCCTCAACCTCTCCTCCAAGTCAAGCCTATCGGCTTCTTCCTGTGCCTTCTTTTCCGAGGCCAATCGTTCGGCTTCTTTCAGCCTGGCGGCTTCGCGCTCGGCTTCCCTTCCGTTGAGCAGGCTTCGGAGCCTTTCTTCCGAGCCTTTTATACGGTCTAAGGCATCGAGGGAATCCTGTCGCGAGCTGGCATACATGGCCAGGGAGAGCTTGTTATCGGCTGATGTTATAAGCTCTTCGGCTTCAAGGAAGTGGCTGTCCAATTCGATACCCTGTTCTCGCAGCCTTTCCTTTTGGATAAAAGCGGCCTGGGCCGCTGTCTGAAGTGACGATTTTGTCGTGTATTCCAAGGTTTCGGCGCTGAGACGGGCTATCTCAAACGCCGCTGCCGAATCGTTGTAGAGCGCGGTGGCTTCGTTGAAATGCTGGGATTCCTGCCGCGATTCGGCCGCGGAAAAGCTCGCCGCAGCGCTTGAATACTCTTGTGTGGCATTAGCTTCGGCATAATACCAGTCGGCCGACTGGCGCGCTATGAGGGCTCTGTCCATCGCTTCTATAGCCTCTCGCTCGGCGCCCCAGGCAAGGATATTTTCGTAGAAGCCTGAGGCTTTTTCCAATAATTCGGTGCCCCTGGCGATCGCGGCGTCATCCGAAACCGCGAAAAGCGATTCGTCTTCCGCACGATAACGCTCCGCTTCGTCCCGATGGTAAGGCGAATATTTCCCGTAGCCCGACGCAGTCACTTTAGCTCGAAGATCTTCAGTCTTTGATCGGGTGTCCGCCGAACGATAGAGGATGATAGCGCTTCTGAAGGCGGCGATCGTGTCGCGATACAGCGCCTTCGTATGGATATCCTTACCCGCGGCATATTCATTCTCAGCCTTGGCGAGCCTCTCGGATACGCGCGCGGGGCGTTCCGCTGGGCGAAGAATGTCAGCCAGACTTTCCGCCTTGGCTTTTTCAGCGTCGGCGCGCAAAGGAAGGCCCTTCTCCAGAATGAGGCTCAGGGCCTTGCCCGCGTTTCTCAAGTCCTCGGCGAAGGGATAAGCTGCTTCTTCGTCATAAGGCCAACGCCATATCTGTGTCTCGTAACTCATCCTCGCAGATTGGAACTGCGCGGAGGCCTGCGAAAACTCCTCAGGTAAGAGTTCTTCAATTTCGTAGAAGAATAGCTCTTTGAAGGTACTGCTGACCGTAGCGAAAAGGTTCCTGTATTCAGGTTCGGATATCGAGGGAAGTATAGGCTTGGGGCGAGGCGCGATTGTCGTAGTTGTGGTAGGGGTCTGTGACACAATCATCACCGGGGGTCGAACCGTCGTCGTTGTTGTCGGTATGACCTCGGCTACAAGGAGCGGGACATCGGGCTGGGTTTCACAGGAGAAAAAAGTGAGAAGTATAGCGGCTATTGCCAGCCAAGCAACTTTTTTATGGATCAACACCAGCTCCCTGTGATTATAAAAGGGATACTTTATTATATTCGGTCTAATTTTATTGAACTTTACCGATGTTGGCAATACCACTTACACAAAAAACAAGCTAATTCGCGACGATGCTGAAGCTTAGATCGTCAGTGTACACCAAATGTGGGAGAAGGGGATCGGTTTTGTCCAGAATTATACCAACATCGAGACGTATGCCGCCGGTGGAAGATTTTCCCGTTGCTGTGAATCGGAAGATCCCTTCTTCTGCCTTGGCGATTTTTCCGCCGAAAACGAGGGAATAGCATATAGAAGTTGTTTGATTCCTTGATGGAGGAATCAATTGTCCGTTATTGGAGGAGCGCGCAAGAATACTATAGGATCCTTCAATATTGGAAATAAGGACGGCTTTGCCAAGTACAATCTTGTCTCCTTCTTTAATTATAAATCTCACGCCGGTCCTCGTGAGCTCTTCTTCCTTCTGCAAAGCTTCCGCTGGGTATATTCCCATGATGCGGACATTGTTGTCCTGGGAAAAATCCAGGGTCAGTTTGAGGAATTCAGGAACATACCCGACAACCTGAAAATTATTGAGGGGAGATAATGACTGCGATGGTTTTTCCGGGGGTATATCCTGCGGACTTTGTGCGTGCGTGAAGATGCCTTGAGCGATCAGTAGCAGGATAAATACGGTTTTTCGCACTTGGTTTCCTCGCTTTGTAGCTCCTGATGCTGATATGCCAATCACGTGCTTGTTTCTATTTTATACCATGTACTTGACAAAGCAATGGTCTTCCGGTAAAAATCAAGCCCGCAACGCTGGAAGCCTGACATGAACATGTCGCGCCGCTGTAGCTCAGTTGGTAGAGCAATGGACTGAAAATCCATGTGTCATCAGTTCAATTCTGATCGGCGGCAAACCACCCTTTGGGGTGGTTTTTTTATGCCCGCAGTCTTCGTTCTGGCCGCTTCCGGGATTCATCGTTTCTCGATAGTATGAAAGCATGAAACTACTGATCATAGGCGGCGCAGGCTATATCGGCAGCCACGTGGCGAGGCTCTTCACCGACAGAGGCCACAAAATCGACATCGCGGACAATCTCTCGACGGGATCGAAGGCCAATCTTTTTCCCGAATACGGCTTTTTCGAGGGCGACATCCTCGACTACCCCTGGCTCCTTCGCGTGATGAGGGGCGGCTATGACGCCATCGTGCACTTCGCGGCGGCCAAGGCCGCGGGCGAGTCGATGCTTGTCCCGGAAAAATATGCTTTGCAGAACATCAACGGCACGGTCAACATCATCAACGCGGCATGCGAGGCGGGCATCAGGGCAATGGTGTTTTCGTCATCGGCAGCCGTGTACGGCGAGCCGAAGTATCTACCTGTCGACGAAGCCCACCCCCAGAATCCCGAAAACTTCTATGGCTTTACGAAGCTGGAGATCGAGAGGATTCTCGCCTGGTACGACAGGCTGAAGGGCTTGAAGTTCGCCGCCCTCCGCTATTTCAACGCGGCGGGCTACGATCTCGCCGGACGCGTTCATGGCCTTGAGCAGAGACCGGCCAACCTCATCCCCGTGATCATGGAAGTGGCGGCCGGCATGCGCCCGAAGCTCGAGATTTACGGCACCGACTATCCGACAGTCGATGGTTCGGGCGTGCGCGACTACATTCACGTGAGCGACCTCGCCGAAGCGCACCTGCTCGCACTCGAGTACATCGTCCGCGAGAAGACGAGCCTGACGGTGAACCTGGGCTCCGAGGAAGGGCTCTCGGTGCTGCAGATTCTGGAGTCGGCGCGGCGGATAACAGGCCAGCCCATCCCTGCCGGCATAAAAGCCCGGCGCCCCGGCGATCCGGCGAAGCTTGTGGCTTCGAGCGCCAAGGCAAGGGAACTGCTGGGCTGGAAGGCGCGGCTCTCCGATGTCGACAGCCTCATCGCAACGACCTGGAAGGCATACAGCCGCTCGGCTGCCGCGCCCCACAGCAAATAAAAATTTCAAGGAGCATGCGGTGAAAAGCAAAGTTTTTTCTTCGATTGAGAACAGCAGGGCCGGAATTATTGAGCTTGAGACCCTCCTTACCTCCGTTCAGGCCATTGCGCCCGAGTCGGGCGGGCAGGGCGAACTCGAAAAGGCAGTAGCCCTCGAAAAATGGCTCAGGGCACATGGCATTGCCGATATCGTCCGCATGGATGCCAAGGACGAGCGCGTGGCTTCGGGGATTCGCCCCAACCTTGTGGCCACCATCCACGGAAAAAACGACAGGGCCAGGCTTTGGATAATGACACACCTGGATGTCGTTCCCGAGGGCGATACCTCGATGTGGAAATCCGACCCCTGGAAAGTCGTCGTCAAGGATGGCACCCTCATCGGACGCGGCGTGGAGGACAACCAGCAGGGCCTGGTTTCGTCGGTTGTCGCTGCCCTTGCCTTTGTGAGCCAGGGGATAGTGCCCGAGCGGACGATCAAGCTTCTCTTCGTAGCCGACGAGGAAGTGGGCTCCAAGTTCGGCATTCAACACCTCATCGCCCACTACGATCTCTTCAATAAGGACGATCTGATCATCATCCCGGACGGGGGCAACGCCGAAGGCAGCGAGATCGAGGTGGCCGAGAAGAATATCTGCTGGCTCAAGGTAAAGACGAAGGGTGTGCAGACCCACGCGGCCATGCCCGACAAGGGCGTGAACGCCTTCCTGGCGGCGAGCGACCTCGCCCTTCGCTTCCACAGCCTTGAAACCTCGGTATTTACGGCCCGCGATGCCCTCTTTGAACCCGACAGGACGACGATCAATCCCACCAAGAAAGAAGCCAACGTGCCGAACGTCAACACGATTCCGGGCGATGATGTTTTCTGTGTGGATATGCGCATCCTGCCCGTCTACCCTGTGGCCATGGTTCTGGCCGAGGCGAGGAAGCTGGCCGATGCGGTGGAAATGGAATACAAGGTAAAGGTCGACTTCGAAGTGCTGCAGAGCAATGAGTCGAAGGCGACGCCCGCCGACGCCCCAGTCGTGGCGAGCCTCAAGCGCGCCGTGAAGGAAGTCTACGGCGTTGAGGCCAAGCCGATAGGCATTGGCGGCGGGACGGTGGGCGCTTATCTGCGCAAGGCAGGTTTCGACTGCGTCGTCTGGGCGAAGATGAACGAAACAGCCCACCAGCCGAACGAAAATGCCGAGATAGCCAATATCATCGGCGACGCTAAGGTTTTCGCAAGCCTGGCGATGTGAGGCGCGACTCAGGCGGCTTTCTGAAGGCTTTCAGCTTCCGGGAACCTTTAGCTTCTGCCCGATGCGGAGGATGCTGTCGATACCAATGCCGTTGGCCGAGGCGAGGCTCGCGGCCTTGACCTTCAACCGAAAGGCGATATCCCCCAGGGTATCGCCTTTTTTCACGACATAGGTTCCGCCGGGAGCAGCGCTGGCCGCACCGGCGGGCGTCTTGGCCGCAGCCGCCGGCTTGCCTGAAAGCTTGGGCACGATGATTGTCTGCCCAATTCGGATCTTGTCGGGTTTCAGCCCGGGATTGGCATCGATGATCATTGAGAGGGGCGTGGCATAGCGTTGGGCTACGGCGCTCAGCGTGTCGCCTGATTTCACCTTGTAGATATCGTACTTGAAGAGGGGAGTCGATGTGTCTTCCAGGACGCTGCGCACTTCTTCGGCCTTGTAGGCGGGAACCTTGACGAGGTGGATCTCGCTTGGCGGCGTTATGTGGTATTTCAGCTCGGCATTGCCCTGCTTGAGCAGATCGAGGGAAATGCCCGCCCTTTCGGCCAGCACGGTCAGGTCTACCTGTCGCTTTGTCTCGAGAGCCTCCCAGCTGTGCCGCTCACCCCATTCCATAGGCAGGCCGTGAAGTTCGGGATAGCGCAGTATCGAGGCGACGGCGAGGAACTTGGGCACATAGACGGTCGATTCCCTGGAAAGCTTGCCCGAGTCCCAGAGGTGCCAGAAATCCTTCGGATCGCTTCCTGCCGACTTCATGGCCCTCTGTACGGCCCCCATGCCGGCATTGTAGGCGACGATGGCAAGGAGCCAGTCGCCGAGCGCGTCGTAGTTGTCCTCAAGCTTCCGCAGGGCTCCATCGGTGCTCTTCATGAAGTCCCTGCGGTCGTCCTTCCAGTCGGAGATGGTCATGTCGTAGCCGGCGATGGAGTTGCGCATGAACTGCCACAGGCCCGTCGCTCCGCTGCGCGACACGGCGAGGGGAGAGAATTCGGACTCGATGACGGGGAGGTAGACGAGTTCCTTGGGGAGCCCGTATTCTTCGATCTTGGCTTCGATATAGTCGATGTAGGGCAGAGAGCGTTCCATAACGGTTTTTAGCCAGCGCTTCCCGCCCGAGGTCATGTACGATTCCCTGATCTCCTCGAATTTAGGCTGGCCCCAGGGCATTTCGATGTCGAATTGAAGGCCGTCAACGAGGATTCCCGCCGAGAGGATGATATCGGGTTCGGCCGGGGCATCAGCTGGTACAGGCTCCGAAAGTGCAAGGTCGGGCGCCGCTGCTTCGGAAGGCACAGCCTCGGCAGGCTCCGCTTCGGAAGGCACAGCCTCAGCTGGCGCGGCCTCTCCAGGCACGGTCTCGGCGGGCAAAGCCTCCTGCGCTCCAAGGGCTGCGCCCATCACCAGAAAAAATAATGCCAGATATAAAGCGAATCCTTTCATTGCATCCTTTCTCCGAAATAAATGCCGGCCCATTCCCATCGCCCATGCACATCAGGGTCGGCCGGAAAATCAACAGTGCGAAAGTACAGGTACCAGACC
>PGXP01000338.1 GCA_002839205.1 Spirochaetae bacterium HGW-Spirochaetae-9 | reverse complement strand
AATTTCCATTCTGCACATGACGGGGAGGCTCAAGCGAAGAAGCCGACCCAGCGGCCGGAATATGGATATATATATTTGGTGAAGAATCCATCTTCAAATGAATTGTCTGTATGTGCCTCCGAGAAACCTCTTGCGCGTGGAGTCCATGTCATCGCACCCTCCCGTTATGGACTCGATTATGGCATGGTCGTCGGTTCGGCGATGGCGATGAAGGGCTACGAGCCCGGCTCGACCGAATGCCAGGGAGCTTGTCTCCATGGCGAGGCGATCGACGAAGTATATGGGGTCGACGAGGATCTTGTCGCTTCCGGTGAACCTGAAGTCTCCGCTTCTTCGGATGCGGCGCAGGATCCTGTCGTGGTACCTCCGTATGTTGCGGCAGGACTCGATTTCGACGAGACCCCGGATGATGCGTGTGCGCAATGTGAGGGATGCTGTTCCTCCGGCAAAGCGAACAAGGAGGACGATGTTCCGGTCAAGATTTCCGGAGATGTCGACTGGATCGATCGGTTGGCCGGCAAGGACGATTACGCGAGGTACCGTGAGTTGACCGAGATGGAGGGCGAGGCCCTTGTCCTGTGTCGCGAAAAGGTGCAGATCCACGGATTGGATATGAAATTGGTGTCTGCCCACTATTTGTTCGGCGAAGCCAAGATAATCTTCTTCTTCACTGCGGCGAACCGCGTCGATTTCCGTGATCTTGTAAAGGATTTGGTCGCTGTATTCAGGATCCGCATCGAGTTGCGACAGATCGGTGTCAGGGACGAATCACGTGTCTTGGGAGGCTTGGCTGTCTGTGGAAGAGACTTTTGTTGCCATGCCATTACCGACAAATTGAACCCGGTATCCATAAAAATGGCCAAGGAACAAAATCTTTCGCTAAATTCCACAAAAATTTCTGGACCTTGTGGAAGATTGTTGTGTTGCCTTTCCTATGAGTACGATTTCTATTTTGAGGAAAAGCGGAACCTGCCCCAGGAAGGAAGCAAGTTGAAGATACAGCACGAACTGATGAAAATCACCGAAGTAAATATTTTATCACGCAAGATTTCCCTTACCGGTCCCGACGGAAGGCATTTGACGATTCCTTTTTCGGCTGTTTATCACAATGATGAGAACTCTCGCTGGGAAGTGACCCGTGAGTATCTAGACGAATTTCTTACAAACTGATACAAACTATTGTATTGACCGATATTACGGAGTATGGTATTTTGTGTATCCGTTGGTTCAGAGATACAATTAATTCCCTTGAACTTATATAATTGAGAAAACCTTTGGAGGTATTACGTGTT
>PGXP01000337.1 GCA_002839205.1 Spirochaetae bacterium HGW-Spirochaetae-9 | reverse complement strand
ATGCATTAGGCATCACCCTCATCCTTATCCTCCTGCTCCCGTGGTTGCTTGCGGCCGAGGAAACGGGAAATTCGATCATGCAGAAAGTCATGGATACCCAGGCAGCGACAAGTTCCGCCATGGATATCCGGCTGACGTTGATCGATTCGAACGGCGAAGAACGCGAACGTCGCATACAGACACTGTCCATCACCGAACAGGGTTTGACCAATACGATCACGGTGTTCCTCTCCCCGGCCAGTGTGAAGAACACCCGTTTCTTGACACGTGAACGATCCGACGGCAACGACGACCAGTGGATATACCTTCCGGCTCTGGGGCGGGTCAAGCGGATTGCGGCGAGTGAGGGCAACGGGTCCTTCATGGGCAGCGATTTCACCTATTCCGACATGGCTTCGACCACCTACGATACCCAAGAGGCCGACCATACGTTGTCGGGTGATGCGGTCCTGCTGGACAGGCAAGCCTATATCGTGCAATCGGTTCCCCGCATCGTATCGCCGTATGTGAGGACCACCACCTGGGTCGACAAGGAATCCTTCCTTCCGCTCCGGGTCGAATTCTACGATAAGGAAACAGCGGATCCAAGCAAGGTGCTCACGACCGAGGAGATCGCCTTTGTCGACGGACGGTGGCTCACCCGCAGCATCACCATGAGGACGTTGGCGAACAACCACAGCACCAGAATAGAGATACTGCAAGCAAAATATGATATTCCCATGAACAGCGGGTATTTCACCACGACGTTCCTGGAAACCGGGAGGACACAGTGAAAGGTATCAATACTCCAGGGCAAGCCCTGGATGAAAGAGGCTTAGCCTCTTTACCGCCCCAAAGGGCGAGGTATTTCACCTTACGTTTCCTGCACTCGCTCGGGAGAGCAACCAGCAGGCTGCTTCCTTTCCCCTCGCTTCGTTTGGAAATGAAAAGCATGGTGTCGATTCTATTGGTCTTGCTGTTGGCAAGCCTTCCCCTCTCGGCATTCGATGGGTTCACCGACATCTTCGGTCCTGTAGATGAAGTCGCTGCCACCGAGGGTTCCCTGGAAACTCCATTCGCTCCATCCTTCGGCATCACCGGAACCGTCGGGTTCTCCATCGAGGGCATGCGGGCGTTGGACGATACGCGGGAAATCGAGACCGCGGTCGGTGGTGGCCTGGAAATCGATTTGTCCTGGAAAGGGTCGATTGTCGATGCACAGGCAAAACTGGCCTTGCAACCCACCATCGACACTCCGCTGCAATGGGTCGATATCTTCAAGGAGCTATCGATCACCTCGTACTTCGAAGGAG
>PGXP01000336.1 GCA_002839205.1 Spirochaetae bacterium HGW-Spirochaetae-9 | reverse complement strand
CCTCGGTGAAGGCTTTTTCAAAGCCGTCTACTTCATTCCCTACATCACCTCCATGGTTGCTGTGGCTTGGGTCTGGCGTTGGCTCTACCAACCCGCTCCCATCGGCGTATTCAACAAGATTCTGATGGAGTTGGAGTTACCCCAACAGAAATTCCTTTTTTCCCAAACCCAGGCGATCTTTTCAATCCTCGCCACTACCATTTGGGCAGACATCGGTTTTCAGATGATAATATTCCTAGCGGGCATAAAAGGCATCTCGACGCAATATTATGAGGCTGCCGAGATCGATGGCGCGGGGAACTGGGACCAATTGCGCTATGTGACCTTGCCCTTGCTCAAACCGACCATCGTATTCTTGATCGTCACCGGTACCATCCGCTATCTCAGGATATTCACGCAAGTGCTCAACATGTCCTACCAAGGCGAGGGAGGACCATTGAACTCTACCAAACCGCTGGTACTCTATATCTACGATACGGCCTTCAGGAGTTTCGATATGGGGTATGCCTCGGCGATGACTGTAGTACTATTCCTGATAATCCTGACCATTACTTTGATCCAACTGAGGGTTATGAAAAGTGAAGAATAATCGAACCGCCATACACTACGTCAGACCACTGGTCCTCACGCTCTTCGGCATGGCCATGTTGTTCCCCTTCATCTGGATGTTCGCCACCAGTTTCAAACAGGGTGCGGATGTTTTCAACCTCTCGTTGATGCCTAAGCATCCCACCGTGCTGAATTATGCCAAATTGCTGCGCAACAGCAACTTCCCCTGGTGGTTCGCCAATTCCATGATTGTCGGTTTGGCTGTCACCTTCTCCGTATTGTTCTTCGACTCGCTCGTCGGTTTCACCTTGAGCAAATACCGGTTCCCCGGCAAACGACTCATATTTCTCCTTATCCTTTCCACCATGATGATTCCTACCGAGATGCTTGTGATTCCCTGGTATATCATGTCCAACGAATTGGGATGGGTGGATACTTACTGGGGGGTCATGTTTCCCGGTCTCATGTCGGGTTTCGGTACCTTCCTGATGAGACAGTTCTTCTGTCAAGTTCCCGACGACCTGCTCGATGCGGGACGCATCGATGGCCTCAACGAATTCTATATCTGGTCACGCATTGCCATGCCTCTGGTACTTCCCGCGCTTTCCGCATTGGCGATTTTTTCGTTCATCGGCAACTGGAATGCCTTCATGTGGCCATTGATCGTATCGAATAAAGTCACGATGTACACATTGCCGGTGGGATTGTCTTTCTTCAATGGAGAGTTCCAATCGCAGTGGGAAATG
>PGXP01000070.1 GCA_002839205.1 Spirochaetae bacterium HGW-Spirochaetae-9 | reverse complement strand
TCGGCCTCGATCCCCATGTCCTTGAGATCGTCCACCTGGTCTTTCATGAGGGAGATGAGGGGCGAAATCACGATGGCGAGCCCGTCGGAGAGCAGGGCGGGGAGCTGGAAGCAGAGCGATTTGCCCCCGCCTGTGGGCAGGATCGTGAGCGTGTCGACGCCTTCCAGTATCGAAAGAATATTCTCTTCCTGATACGGCCTGAACTCCGTGTAGCCCCAGTATTTTTTGAGCGTCGATAAAAGCGCGGCCCTATCTCTATTCGCGGGAACCTTCAATCCTTGTTACTCCATGGCCCGGGCGGCGAGCTTCGCCTTCAGGTCGCCGATGTCTTTGGGAATATAGCGTCCCGCAAACACAAAGAAGGCAAAGCATAGCACCCATGACACCGTGCATATCCAGAGAATCGCCGAGCCCAGGCTCGAGCGATCGGCGATGATACCCGCGAGGAGAGGTGCCAGGGCCGAGCCTCCGAATTCCACGAAATTCTGGGCAGCGTTGGTCGTTGCCCGAATCTCCGGCTCCGTGACATCGTAAAATGAAGAAAGGACATTGGGCGATGCCCAAGGGATGAAGAGAGCCGTGGCCGAGAGCATTATACCGAAAGCCAGCGTTCCTGAAGCCGGAATATTCATCGTGATCCACAACAGCACGCAGCCGATGGCCACACCCGCCGCACCGACGATCACGCGGCCCTTGGGTGTCTTCTTGAAAAGTCGATCGCCCAACGCGCCTCCGATAGGGTACCCTGCGGCCAAAATGAGGACGGCAGGCACCATGGTCAGCAGAGTCTGCGTTTCGCTATATCCCCGTTCAGTGCCGAGATAGTCGAATATCCAATAGGTTATGACGTTCCAGGGGAAGACCCCGATAAAACCCTGGATAAAAAGAATGATGAGGCTCTTCTTCTTGAAGAGGCCGCCCACCGTCTTCCAGCTGAACTTGAAGCGTTCGAGATGCCCAACCGAGGCGAGTTCGGGCTCGGCCGCGCCGCGGGGCCTGTCCTTCACGAAGAAAAATATCACCGCAGAGAGAAGGATTCCGAGCCCCCCTGTGAAGAAGAACACATTCCTCCATCCATAGGCGGCGCCGAAGGCGAGGGCGAGGATCATGCCGAGAAGGTAGCCCAGGGGCTGGGCTACCTGGAGAAAGCCGTATATCCTGCCGCGCTTCTTCGGCGGGTAATAATCCGAAATGAGGCTGTACAGTCCTGGATAGCTCGAATCGTCGATGCCCGTTCCCGCGCGTGTAACGAGGAAAAGCGGGTAGGTCGGGACGATGGCATTGAGCCAGGTGGTCGCTCCCCAGAGAAGGGAAGCGAGGGCGAGAAGTCGGGGCCGCGAGAATCTGTCGTAGAGCCAGCCCCAAAGAGGATAGAAGACGGCGCCGACGATGAGGGCTCCTGTGCTGACTGCTCCCATCTGCGTGCGGGTGATCTGGAATGTTTCCATTATCTGTGTCGTCAACGGGCCGATGAGCAGCTTGTCGGCCTGGTGGAGGAGCATGAAGCCGAACATGATCCAGAACGCAGGGCGAGCGCCGCGTATAGGTTTTCCCTCTGTTATGATGTCGCGCATCGCGGAATCTCCTTTCGCTTTAGCAGCGTCTTTTCAGGATCAGCACGCACTCTGCGGTTCCCGGTTCTGGTTTGAGATCCAGCCATAGGGGGCTTTCGAAATTCTCTTCCCCTCCAGCATTTCCGCGTTCGGCTGCCACGCAACCCAATACTTCGAGCGCATAACCTTCGGGATATTGTAGCCGCGGCACAAAGACCTCTGTAGGAGCGGTGATCGTCGCATCGGGCAGGTAGCGGAGGCGAAATTCCCCCGAACGCCGATTGAAGGACATCTCGACGATCCTGCCGGCCGTAGCATAGGCATAGGGACGGACGAATCCACCGAGAGCTCTCCCGCCTCCATCCTCCTTGCAGAAGACCGAAAGGTCCTCGCCATTCCAGCCATCGCCCCATTCGTGAGTGTTGTCGGCTGTGTAGTTCCATAGCGTCGCGTTCATCAGGTTGGCGTCGAGGGCATCGTAATATGCCGACAGCGCTTTTTCCTGAAGGCGAAAATCGCCCGTGCGGAATCCCCTGCGCCCATTCATGTCGAAGGGGAGACCGAATTCCCCCACAAGGCTCGGCACGCCTCCCATCGCGTTCCGCGATTGGCGGGCAATCCGTGCAAAGGCTTCCCTGAAATACGCTCTGACGGCCGAGGGGCCGATGACAGCCTTGCCGCGCTCCGTGTCGAAGGCGAGGAAACCCGTCCAGAGCTTGAAAGACAGGGTAAAAGCGTCGTACCAGTGGGTGGAGTTGACGACTCCCGCTGGATCGCCCTTTGCCCATGAGGGGGCGCTTTCGCCCTGGGCGGCTCCTTCGACGAAGATTGCGAAACGAGCTGTGCTTCCGGATGTCGCTTTGGACGCGGCGCGGATTTCCGATGCGAAGCGCATCACAAAGGGCTTGAGCCAACGTTCGTTGAAGGCTCCCGGTTCGGCGGCGAATCGGCCTGGATCCTTGAGAATTGGCGTGCCTCCCTCAATATCCCAGACACCAGCCCGGCGCCAGACGCAAGCCGCGTCGTCCTTCCATGCGCGAAGGCCGGTGTTGCCGAGGAGCGCGCGGCCGACGACTTTCAAGCCCAAACCCCTCACTCCTATACGGTCCACATCGACGGGGAAGCCCTCGCCCGCGAGCATCGTCTCCCAGGGTGTCGGGGAGAGGCCCGGCATGGAAAAGCCTTGTCGCCGGACGCGCGCGTCGCCGATGCCTATAAAACCCGTACCCGGCTCGTTCATGCTGTCGATGCCCACCACGTTCGGGTATTTCGCCAGTCGCAGGGCTATTTCGCGCATCGCGGCGATGTAGTGGTCCTGCAGAAAGCGCTGGACTGGCCCCCCCTCGACCTCGATGCCGGGTGCGAAATCGTTGCCCGCGAAAAAGAGTGTGAACATCGTCGCGCAGGCGAGGCGCAGATGGTTGGAAAACCACTGCATCTGAGGATAGGCTTGTCCCATCTCCTGATGGATGAGGGCGGCGCCTGAGGCCTGGAAATTGCGCGCCTCGAAGCCTATGGCTTCGAGCGTCCACAGGGGGGCGCCGTCGCCGCCCGACCAGCGGCTCCAGACATCCTGGTGGGGATCGATAAAAAGGGAGATGCCATGCCGGGCGGCACTGTCCACTACCCCCTCGAGGTAATCGAGGTAGGCGGTATCGTAGATGCCCGGTCCTTCATGTTCAACAGCCTCCCAGGTGACGAGAAAGCGCTCGAAGCGCTGGCCCCAGCCCGCGAGTCGGGCAAAATGCCCATCGGCCTCTTCCAGCGGGAAGGGGCGGCCCACGAAGGAAACATCTTTCCCTTCGTAGAAGCCTTCCTTTATGTGCGTCCTCCCATCGGGCGAAACGGGAACCTTGGAGTTGCCGCCGAGATTCACCCCACGCAGGATGAGGCTTCGCCCCGCTTCGTCCACAAAACGGTCACCGCGAATTTCCATGCTTTCCCTCACGCTGCCCGGCCGGCAGGCTCAGGAAAGCCTCGGGCGGCGGGCATTCGAAGCTGTATTCCTGGCCGCTGAAAGGATGCTCCATGGCGAGAAGATGGGCATGGAGACAGAGCCTGCCCAAGGGATCGCTTTTCGCCCCATAGCGCGGATCGCCCGCAATGGGATGTCCCACGGCCGCAAGTTGGACGCGAATCTGATGCTTTCGCCCTGTCTCCAGGCTCAGTTCAACGAGGGAATAGCGCTGGCCTGCCTCGATCAGCTTCCAGCCGGTGAGAGCCCGCAATGCTCCTGGTGCGCCCGGCTTTGTCACGTACATTTCGCCTGCCCGGTTTTCGATGAGCCAGCTGTCGAAATGGCCGCTCTCGCCTTCCATCCGCCCTTCGACCACGGCCGTGTAGCCACGTTCCTTCACAAGCTCGTTCCAGTTGTCCATAAGGCGTTTCTTGGCTGCCGCGTGCTTGGCGAACACCATCACCCCCGAAGTGTCGCGGTCAAGGCGGTGCACGACAGCCGCCCGACCTCGCGGATTGACGCGCTGAATATGTGCTGTGACGATATCGTAGAGAGTTTTCGTCCTCGATCCTTCAGGCGCTATCACCGAGAGCCCCTCAGGTTTTTCGACGACGATAATATCCTTGTCTTCGTACAGGAAATCGATAGCGTGACTATGTCGTCTCTGCTGCATGGGCTATTCTACAACGCAATGAGGCCTCGGACTATAGCGGCTGGCCCGGTTGCCCCCGCGGCGCTTCCTCGCTAGGATTGGCTCAAGGAGTACGCAATGGTTATCGAACGTTCCAAGCTCGTCACCGAGAAAAAGCCGCATATGCGCGAGGGAAAGGGGGAATGCGTCGTCACCGCCCTCGGGGGACCACGGCTTCAGCAGCATCTGAGGCTGCTTTCGGAAGTGGTAGTTCCTCCCGGCGCGAGCATCGGGCCTCATCCCCACGTCGCCGAAACCGAGTACTACATCATTCTTGAGGGCAGCGCCCTCGTCGACGACAATGGTACGCCGGTCAACGTGAAACCTGGCGATATCGTCATCACGAACGGAGGCGCCACGCACAGCATCGAGAACATGGGCGCTATTCCACTCAAGATGATCGCCGTCATCGTTACGGACGCCTGATCCTGTCCGTCCTGTTCCCGAAGAGTTCGTACATGCAGATCCCCCCGGCGACGACGACGTTGAGCGAGTCAATGCCGGGTGTCATGGGTATGTAGACTTCGCCGCGGCAGATGTCGATGATGTCGGCCGGGAGGCCGAAGCCCTCGTTGCCGACGACGAGGACGAAAGGACGCTTCGGGGAATATTCACTCAAGGGAAGGGCAGCAGGCGCAAGCGTGGCGGCCGCGAGATCGAATCCGCTTTCCGCCAGAGCGCTCAAGGCCGCTTCGTCGCAGCGGGAAAGGGGAAGGGAAAACACGTTGCCCATCGAGGCGCGCAAAGCCTTGCGGTAGTAAGGGTCGGCGCAGCCTGGACCCAGAAGAACGCCGGCCGCTCCCAGCCCCGCCGCCGAGCGGATCAGGGCACCGACATTCGAAGGATCGGCCACGTTCCACAGACAGAGGTAAGAACCCCCATTCGCCGCGAAAGGCTTCAATTCCGGCCTTCTCGCTATGGCGATCGAACCGTGGTGGAAATGGAAGCCAGCAATTCTGGATATTTCCGCGTGATCGACCCGCTTTACAGAAAAGTTCACTTCATGCGTCGCGAGCCAGTCCTCATCGCTTCCCTCCGAACGGACGAGACCCAGAATCTCAACGTCCCCTGAAATCGCCTTTTCGATGACAATGCGTCCTTCTAGGACCATCAGGCCCATCTGTGCAACATCCTTGTCCTTGAGGTTCGAAAACTGGCTGGGGTCGAATTCCATGAGGACAGTATACAGCAGCTCTCTCTTTTCCTGCGAGTATGATGAGGCCAGCCTGAAATATTGATGGGTATCTTCTTCCCATAAGGCTTAAGGCTGGATGGACAATTTTTCCCATGCGATGACCGTTTTTCCTAAAATGACGACGTAAAATCCGGCAAGAAACTGTCAATGGGCTGTGTAAGATTATATGTTATAATAACATATAATATATATTAACAATAATATATATTTGGCACGGCCTTTGCATTACTTGTAAGTAATGCCCTCTCAGTCGCATAGGCTGCGAAAAACGGCAAGCTAATGACATTTCGATCAGGAGGATTCATCGATGGCAAAAAAGCTCTCACGCATCCAGTATCTGCGGAGAATTTCACTGGGAATTTTTTTGGCGGTTGTCACCGTCCTTTCGATTCTTCATCAGAAGCTGCAGAATATGCCTTCAATTGACTCCCTCGACCCATTCGGCGGCGTCGAAACCCTCCTCAAATATCTCGCGGGAGGAGAATTGATCAAGAAGATTATGCCGGCGAACATTGTGCTTCTGGTCGCGATCGTTGTGCTGGGAATCGTGCTGTCGCGCTTTTTCTGCGGCTGGATCTGCGCCTTCGGCGCCCTTCAGGGAGCCTTCGGATGGCTGGGAAAAAAAATCTTCAAGCGCCGTTTCGTCATACCCGCGAAGCTCGACAGGATCCTGCGATGGGTCAAGTATCCCGTTCTGGCGGGCATAATCTATTTTACCTGGACGACAGGCACGCTGATCATCAGGCCGTACGATCCCCTGGCCGCCTACGGACATCTCTCCGCGGGCCTGGCCGCGGTCTGGGCGGAATTCGCCGTCGGTTTCATCCTTCTTATCCTCACGCTCGCGCTTTCCATGCTCTACGAAAGGGCGTTCTGCAAGTATGTCTGCCCCATGGGAGCCGTCAACGCCATCCTGGGGAGAATTCCTCTCTTCAGGATAAAGCGCGAATCGAAGACCTGCATATCCTGTTCCAGATGCGATGCCGTTTGTCCGATGAACATCGATGTGTCGGGAGCTGAGACGATTTCCTCGCCTGAATGCATAGGCTGCCTGGAATGCGTGACGGCTTGCCCGACGAATAAGGCCACCCTCGTGACGACGCTTGCGGGCAAGACCTGGAAAACCTGGAAAATAGCGGCTCTCGGCCTGGCGATCTACCTTGGCGCCATGGGGGTCGGAGCCCTGCTCGGCGAGTTGGACTTTATCGGCCCAAGCCTAACCACACTGGCGCAGTCCGGTTCCCTTGCTGTGGAGGATATCAAGGGTTCTTCCACATGGGCGATGGTAGCCGATTCCTTCGGCATCGATCTCGAGCGGCTCTATCGCGAGGCAGGCGTCGACGGGTCCAAAGTCCCGGCTGACACCAAGCTGAAGGACACGGGCCCGCTCATCGGCGCCGATTTCGAGGCGGATACGGTCAGGATAGCCGTGGCCAAAATCATCGGCGTGCCCTATGCCGGCGAAGACGGAGCTCTCGCCGTTCCCGCAGTCACCGCGCCGGCGGCGATCCCCGCTCCGTCTTCCAGGCTCATCGTTCCCGCGGATTTCGTCCTCGAGGGCACGATGACCATCAGCGAAGTCGCGGCCGCCTTGAACGCTACCGATGCCGCCGTCATCGCGAAACTGGAGCTTCCGGAGGACATCGCTGTGGACAAACCGCTTCGCGACATGAAAGACCAGTACGGGTATACCATGCCCGTTCTGAAGGAAAAATTTGCGCAGTGATGATTGACTGGCATTGACGACGCAAGAAGGCACGAAAGACGACCGAAAGAGCTTCTTGCGTCGTATGATACCACCCTTTGAATTCGGGCTACTTCTTCTTGTCGTACTCGCCGGATTTTTTCTCCATCCAGTCGCCTGTTGCCTTGGCGGCGTCCTCTATCGTCTGGATGATAGCCTTCAACAGCCTTTCGCCCGCCTTGCCCATCCTGTAAAAACCCTTGGCCGCTTCGCTGTCGCACAACTTTGCGGCCTGTGTTACGGCGTTTTCATATTCAATGTCGCTCATTTTTCTGTAGGCGTCTTTCAGGGGCGCCCCGTCTTTTGCGTAGCCGTATTTTGCGGCATAGAAAGCCATCACGATGTCGACGAGGGCTTTTTCTTCGTCGTCGAGCCGTTTTTCGAGAATCTTGGCTGCATCGCTGTAAGGGTTTCGCGTCTTGAACCACAGGAAATCGCCAAAAGTCGTCGTCGCGCACAATGTCAAAAGAACAATGAGCGATACAGCTCTCCTGAAACTTCTATCAGCATTCATCCCTTTATAAACCTCGCCAGAAGCTCAGGCTCGAGCCTGAAGGGCGAACCCCTTCCCTGGCAGAAATGATGGGCGCGCAGAAGATGGATGGAGAGATCGGAGAATATGAGCATGTCTTCCCCTTCAACGCAGGCTTCAGTGCCCATATCGGCTGGCCGGACGCTCACCGCGTTCTTGTGGAAGAGCCCGTCACCCCAGGGGCAGGGCAGCATGCCACGGGCGTCGCCCGTCTGGGCGAGGAGCTTGCCTACAGTGATCGGTTCGCCCAAGCCTCTCTCGCCAGTCTGGCGCCAAAGCTCCAGGGCGTCCGCCACTC
>PGXP01000335.1 GCA_002839205.1 Spirochaetae bacterium HGW-Spirochaetae-9 | reverse complement strand
GGGAGACCCCGCCGGGGAGTATGATGCTGAAAGGAGAATTGTCATGTCGATCGTGTACATTACCCTTGCCGGCATCATCACCATGGTGGTGGTTTCCCTCTTCACATTGATCTCGGTACGCATTGGATTGGAGCGGATGAGGACACACGTGTCCGATTCGCTCCATTCTTCACATGAAAGTTCCGTTACCACGTTGACTGGCATCGCGACACTCACCCAGAACCAGTTGGAGCAGTTGTCCAAGCAGACTGCCGACTTGAGCGAAAAGTCCGAGCGACAGCTGCTGGCGATGCGGGATGCGATTGACAACAAGCTCGAGTTGATCCGTTCGGACAATGAACGCAAGCTCGAGCAGATGCGCGTTACAGTCGATGAGAAGTTGCACGAGACGCTTGAACGCCGCTTGGGGGAATCCTTCAAGGTGGTGAGCGACCAATTGTCCGTGGTCAACAGGAGTCTTGGCGAGATGCAGAATCTTGCCGATGGTGTCGGGGACCTGAAACGGGTCCTGTCCAATGTGAAATCCCGTGGTATGTTGGGTGAATTCCAATTGCATGCCATTTTGCAGGATATCCTGTCCCCCGACCAGTATGCGCAGAATGTAGCGACAAAGAAAGGCAGTAGCGATAGGGTCGAGTTTGCCGTGCGGTTGCCCGGACAGCAGGAGCCGAACGGGACATCTCCAGGTGTCTGGTTGCCGATCGATGCCAAGTTCCCGAAAGAGGACTACGAGCGCTTGCTGGATGCCCAGAACAATGGTGATGCCGAAGCAAGCGAAGTTGCCAGAAAAGCTGTTCGGCAACGGTTGAAGTCCGAGGCGAAGGATATATCGACAAAGTACCTCGATCCTCCGGCGACAACAGACTTCGCCGTCCTGTTTCTTCCGTTGGAGGGGTTGTACGCCGAGGTGTTGAATACCCCGGGTCTGGTCGACGAGTTGCAGCGTACCTATCGTGTGGTGGTTGCCGGACCCACGACACTCACGGCATTGCTCAACAGTCTGCATATGGGCT
The DNA here is from genome assembly GCA_002839205.1 of Spirochaetae bacterium HGW-Spirochaetae-9. The sequence goes on along the minus strand of PGXP01000335.1, from coordinate 296 downwards.
TCAGGACCTTGGCCATACAGAAGCGGTCGAGCGAAGTCTGGCAGATTTTGGGAAGCGTGAAGACCGAGTTTTCCCGTTTCGGGGAATTGTTGGACAAAACCAAGAAGCGACTCGACCTGGCCTCGGGAGATTTGGACCTTGCCTATCGCAGGACCGAACGGATACAAAGGAAACTGGTTTCGGTGGAGACCGACCCGTCCATCGAAATGGATGAAACAGAGGAGATATCGTCATGAAACTTACAGGAAGAAGTTTTCTCACACTCAAGGATTTCAGTACCGAAGAGATTCTCTATC
>PGXP01000069.1 GCA_002839205.1 Spirochaetae bacterium HGW-Spirochaetae-9 | reverse complement strand
CCGCCGCAGCCATATCGGCCGGAGCGGGCGGCGCCTTCGCGCTGTGGAAGCTCCTCGATCTGGGAGCCCTGGGATGAATATCGATCCCACCACCCTCCTCGAGTGGCTGAAAGGCCCCGCCTTTGCCGCCATGGCCACTTCGGCCTTTTCCCTTCTTTTCGGGCTCCACTCTATCGACATCATCCTCGCTTCGGCAGGCGCCTCCCTCGGATGGGCTGTGTTCCAGAGCGCCCCCCAGGCAGGATCCCCAGCCTTTGCCGCCTTCCTGGCCGCACTCGCTGCAGGATTCTACAGCGAGGTAGCCGGCTGGATTCGATCCAGACCAGCCACTGTCTACATGATCGCAAGCATAATACCTCTCGTCCCCGGCGGAGGCATGTACTACACAATGCTCTCCACTCTCGAAGGCAATTCGATGAAAACAGTCGAGCTCTTCATGGCCACCCTCATGTCGGCATTTGCCATTGCCGCCGGCCTTGCAATCTCCAATGCCTTCGGTAGAATGGGATTCATGGCCTACACCCGCATCACATCAGGAAGGAAAGTAAAGCCCTGATATGGCGATCGAAACCCTCCTTCGCGTCGAAATCGACCTGTTCTCCCTCGCCATCCTCGCGATCATAGGGGTCACCATCGTCCTGAGAAACAGGGACCACCGATTCATGGACTCCCGACTCTTCCTTCTGTTGATCCTCAGCGTCGGCCTCGTCATCGTCTTCGAAGGATTGAGCTGGGTAGTCGACGGCAAGCCCGGCGTCCCGATGCGCATCGCCGGCTACGCGATCAATGCCATCTTCTATGCCCTCATCTTTATCCCGATGGGGATATACCTCGTCTATGTCGACCATTTCACCGAGCCGAGCAAACCGATCACCCATTCGCCCTATTTCTGGATAGCCCTCGCCGTTCCCGCAACAGGTGTCGTCACCGTCCTCGTCAGCCTGCCCTATGGTTTTCTTTTTTCGCTCGACGCCGACAACATCTACGCCCGCGGTCCCCTCAATGGCCTCTTCAACACCCTGATGACCATCATGGGCCTCCTTCCCGCATACCTCCTCATCCAGCGCAAAAAGGCCATTCCTGCCTCCTCCTTCCGCAACCTGATGCTCTACCCCGTCATGCCCATCATCGGGGGAGCCCTGCAGAACTTCATCTATGGAACCAACCTCTTCTGGCCGGCAACGGTCATATCCGTCTTCATCACCTTCGTGAATGTCCAGAACAGACAGATAGACAGCGATTACCTCACGGGAGCCTTCAACCGATCGAGCCTTCAGGAGTACCTCGCCACCCTCCTCCGCAAGGTGAACGCAAGGCGCACCTTCTCCGGCATCATGATCGACCTCGATCATTTCAAGCGGATCAACGACACCTTCGGCCATCTCGCCGGCGATCAAGCCCTTATAGAGACATCACGCATACTTCACGACTCGGTGCGGAAGAGCGACTTTGTAGCCCGCTTTGGCGGCGATGAGTTCATCGTCATCCTGGACACGGGCAATGAGATCGAGCTGGATCTCATCAGCACAAGGATTATGGCCAATCTGGAAGCCTCCAATTCGCCCGAAAAACCCTTCACCCTCTCCGCGAGCATAGGTAAAGCTGTCTTCGATTTGGAAAAGGATGGAAGTTTAGATATCTTCCTCCACAGGCTCGACAGGCTCATGTACGAAGATAAAGCCCGTTCGGGCCACAATCAGTAATCTTTTCAGGAGTCCGCAATGTCTTTTACCCTCATGGAGGAACGCCAGGTTCCCGAAATCGAATCTTTCGCGCGGCTCTATCGCCACGACGCCACGGGAGCCCGCCTCCTCTCCATCGCCAACAATGATGAAAACAAGGCCTTCGGTATCGCTTTCAGGACACCTCCTTCCCGATCCGACGGAATCGCCCATATTCTCGAGCATTCCGTCCTCTGCGGTTCGGAAAAGTATCCCGTCAAGGAACCCTTCGTAGAACTCATGAAAGGCTCGCTCAATACCTTTCTGAACGCCTTCACCTACCCCGACAAGACGGTCTATCCCGTGGCATCGACGAATAAAAAAGACTTCTACAATCTCGTCGATGTGTACATGGATGCCGTCCTCAAGCCCCGTATCACCGAAGATACCTTCCGCCAGGAAGGCTGGCACTACGAAGTCGATCCCGAATCGGGAGCACTCTCCTATAAAGGCGTCGTCTTCAACGAGATGAAAGGCGCATATTCAGATCCCGACGACCTGCACGATGACCTCTGCCGTCGCTCCCTCTTCCCCGACACAGCCTACGGCCTCGATTCCGGCGGCGATCCATCGGTCATCCCCCAACTGGACTACGCCACTTTCAAGGCCTTCCATGAAAAGCACTACCACCCCTCGAACGCCTTCATCTACTTCTATGGGGACGATGAGCCTGAGGAGAGGCTGGCCTTTATTGACGCATGGCTCGCCCCCTATTCGCGCATCGAGGTCGATACCCTCCCGGGCATCCAGAAACCCTTCAGCGCCCCTGTCTCCTTCAGTTCGGTCTACGAGGGCAGCGAGCCCAAGGCATGGACGGCGGTGAACTGGGCCTTGACGGGACATGGAGATCAGAAGACAACGCTCGGTCTTTCCATTCTCTCCCATATCCTCACCGCTACGCCTGCTTCTCCCCTTCGCAAGGCCCTCATCGATTCGGGGCTTGGCGAGGATCTCGCGGGCTTCGGGCTCGAGGATTCGCTTAGAATCAGCGCCTGGTCAGTGGGTTTGAAGGGCGTACATCCGGACAATGTCGCCAAGGTTGAAGAACTCATCCTCTCCGAGCTCGAACACCTCGCCGCGGAAGGCATCGCCCCGGACACCGTGGAGGCTTCGCTCAACACGATAGAATTCGCCCTTCGCGAAAAAAATTCCGGACGTTTTCCGCGCGGGCTCGCCGTGATGCTGGAAGCCCTCAACGAATGGCTCTACGATAAGGATCCTATCGAGGCTCTCTCCTTCGGTTCCTCCCTCGCGGCCATCAAGTCCGAAGCCATGGGTGGCGGGATTTACTTTGAGAGGCTCATCCGCCGATGGCTGCTCGACAATCCCCACAGAAGCACCATTACCCTGCTTCCCGATCCAAAAGCGGGAGAGAAACGTGAGCAAGCCGAAAAGGCAGCCCTCGAGGCCGCCCGGGTCAGGATGTCGACAGCGGACATGAGAGCCCTGGCGGCAGCTGCAGAGCGGCTGAGGCTCAGCCAGAACGTGCCCGACAGTCCCGAAGCCCTCGCAGCCATCCCCTCGCTCGAACGGTCGGACCTGCCTGCCGAAGCCAGGAGAATCCCCTCCGAGGCCGGCAGCGTCGCCTCTTCCCCCCTGCTCTTTCACGATCTCGCCACGAGTTCCATACTGTACCTGGACCTCGCCTTCCCCCTGGACACCCTCAGCGAAGAACTCCTGCCCTATATCGGACTCTTCGGCCGAGCCCTCCTGGAGATGGGCACCCTCCAGGCCGACTACGTTACCATGAGCCAGGAAATCGGCAAGCACACGGGAGGCATCGGCACCACCGCCATCCTCACCACCAAATGGAAAAGCACGGAAGCTGCATCCTGGTTCGTTGTCAGAGCCAAGACGATCGCCGAAAAATCCCCCAAGCTCTTCGAACTTCTGGCTGCCCTCCTCATGGAAGCCAGATTGGACAACAAGGAGCGTTTCAAACAGATAGTGCTGGAGGAGAAAGCTCAATCCGAGGCGTCCCTCATCCCTTCAGGGCATCGGCTTGTGGGGTTGAGACTCCTGTCGCGACTCACACAGGCAGATCGAATCTCGGAGAGGATCAACGGTATTGAGCAGCTGAATTTCCTGCGGAAGCTTTCCGAGCGAATCGATTCCGACTGGGCTGGAGTGCTCGCCGATCTCGAAGCCACGAGAAAGGCAGTTGTGGACAGATCTCGGGCAATCGTGAACATCACCATCGACAGGAACGAATTCGAAAAGCTCCGACCCTCGCTCGACGCTTTTGTCGCTGCCCTTCCCCAGGGATTGCCGACCACTGGCAAAGCCCGCGTGAGCCCCTCCGCTTCCCCGGCGATGGAATTCCTTTCCGCCCCCACGCAGGTGAATTTTGTCGGCAAGGCCTACCCCATGACTGCTGTAGGAGCACAGCCTTCAGGAGCCTTCCTCGTCGCGAAAAAATATCTCGATACCACCTATCTCTGGGAAAAAGTGCGTGTCCAGGGCGGCGCCTACGGCGGTTTCTCCATGTACGATCTCAATTCCGGCGTCTTTGTTTTCCTGTCATATCGCGACCCCAACCTCGAAAAGACCTTCAACATCTTCAAGGGTGCTTCAGATTTTCTTGAACGGCTTGAAATTTCGGAAGAAGAACTCACTCGCGCGATCATCGGAACGATAGGCGGCGTCGACAGCTATCTCCTCCCCGATGCCAAGGGTTTTACTTCACTCGTCCATCACATGACAGGCTACACCCATGAAGACAGGCAAGCCATGCGCGATCAGATATTGTCTGCATCGCCTTCCGATTTCAAAGCCCTCGCAGCGGCCCTTCAGGCTGCCGAGCCCCTGTCCATCGGCGCCGCCCTCAGTTCTGCCCAAAAGATAGAAGACTTGCCCGAAGCCATCCGCAGGGGGGCGCAGCTGACCACCCTCATGTGATGCACCGCCACAACGTCGCCTCGGCGCTCAGAGCACGAAAAAGAGGAAAACGAGGGCATCGCGCCACGAACTCGCGCTGAAGGCGACTTCGTGGCTGCCTATTTTCTGCGCCCCGGGGAAGAACGAGCCCCGATGGGCGAGAAAGTGTTCCTTGAACCGGATCTCGACGTCGAAACGCCGCGGCATGTACTGCTTGTCGATGGAAGGAGGATCGGCTACGGCTTCGGTCACCTTGTCCCGTATCATGCGTTGCGCGACATTGGGATGCAGGGAAATCGAGGCGTTACCCACTCCCCTGCTCACCGGCGCCGTCCTTATCCCCCAGCCCAGCCCGTCGGCGAAGGCGCACAACGCCTCGTCACCCGCGAGGAAGAGAACGGGAACCCGAAGGGAATTGGCCGTATAGGCGTTGATCAAAAATTCGCTTGCGCCTACACCATTGATTTTCACCCACACATTGCCACCGTTCATGGTGTGCGCGAGGGGATTCCCGTCGGAACCGGCCGGCGAATGATATCCAGTGAAGATCACGCCTTCGAAACTCGAATCGAGGCCCGCCATCATAACCTGAGGGTCCCTCGTCCAGGAGCGCAGGATTCTCGCCTTCTCCGGCAGCAGGGAAGGATCTATATTCCTGCCTGAGCTGTGGGCATCTTTCACGAGGATGTCCGCAACGCCCAAGGCTATGGCGGCCTCGCAGGCCGCGGCCACTTCCTTTGTCATCTGAGCCCTGAAATAGGCGCTCTGCGCGTCTCCCAGCTCGGTTTCCTTCCAGTCCGCGATGCCACATGTGCCTTCGATGTCGGCGCTCAAGAACAATTTTTTCACGACGATGCTCCCGATGTCAGAATTTCGCCGCTCTCGTGGCGATGAAAGTATTGATATAAGGATCGAGCAGGTCTCCCCAGCCCGACGAATCCTCGAAAAATCCCGTTATCGCGAACCCAGCCGCGAGCTGTCCGCCCACAAGGTCATCGAGGGAATGACCGAATTCCAGCGCTTCCTTCGCTGCTATCCTTTTTTCCAGCACCTCCGCAGGAAGTTGCGCGATATCGGAATAGGGAATTCTGTAGCGGACCGCCAGGTTCTGGTTCCTGTCCCATTCATCAAGATCGAAAATATAGAGAATGGGGTTGGCGAAACCGGCGAGAAGGACCCCGCCCTTCCGCAAAACCCTGTGGCATTCCTTCCACACAGGCTTCACATCGTCGACGAAAATATTGGATACGGGATGGAAGATGATGTCGAAGCTGCCGTCGGAAAAGCGTGACAAATCCCTCATGTCGCCCTGTTCCAGCCTGATGGCGAGCCCGTCCCGCTTTGCCACCATCTCGTCCTTGGCCAGCTGGGCAGGGCAGTTGTCGAACACTGTCACCCTCGCGCCGGCGGCCGCGAGAATCGGTCCCTGCTGGCCACCGCCCGAAGCAAGGCAGAGCAGATCCCTGCCCCCGATTTCGCCAAACCATTCCCGGGGAACATCGATCGTCGGCGTGAGCAGAACCGACCATTCGCCACCGCGCGCCTTGGCCACGACTTCCGACGATACCGGCACCGTCCACTTGTTGCCCTCGGCCACTTCCTTGGTCCAGGCTTCGCGATTATGACTGAGAATATCGATGCTCATAAAGTTTTCTCCATATAGACCGCTCCTTCCAGGGGATTATATACATAGGCTTCCGTCTCGCTGAAGCCGAAACTTCGATAGAGAGCCAATGCCGGCTTCATCGATGTGAGGGTATCCAGACGCATGAACCTGTACCCTTTCGACCGTCCTTCGTCGATGATCCTGCGCACAAGCTCTTTGCCGATGCCTTTCCCCTTGAACGCGTCCTTCACGAAAAGCCGCTTCATTTCGCAGATCCCATCGCCTATTTTCTTGAGAGCGACGCAGCCGCACAACGCGCTGCCTGCCTCCGCGACTATGAGGGCTCCCTCGGGTTCCGAATATTTGCCCGGCAGGGTGGTCAGTTCTTCTTCGATGCCCTGAAAACAGAGATTCAATGCCATGGATTCCATATACTCGAGGATCAGGCTGCGAATGCCGTCCATATCCGCCGGCTTCGCCTTGCGGTACCGCAATCGATAACCCTTTGCGGTCATCTTCTTGGTTGGCGATTCATCGAGTTTCAGCGACAGCAGGGCAAAGAAATGCTCCAAGTTTTCACTGGCACCGACATCGATGGATACACCATGGAATCTTTTCCCCATCGAGTTCAGATACTGGGCTTTCGAAGCCTCAGGTATCCGCGAGGCAGTTACAGCATCTTTCCTGTCGGGTTTAAGATAAAAGGTTGTCCTGAAATATCCGCGGTAGGTGCCCAGCCAGAAAACGGTTTTGTCGTTGTTGGAAACCTTGAGAAGCCAGCATTTTGTGTCAGGGTAATAGGACCACAGCTCGACGATGCTGGTATGATCGCTCCTCAGTCGCCTGAAGAGTTCCTCATAGGCTGCCGATGCCTTGCTGCCCAGCGCCTCTGCGAGCGATCCTTCCAAGGGGTGGGCTTCAGGATTGGATAAGGCAGATAAATCCATGCCGGATATCATCCGCCATCAGGCCGCATAAATCAACGAGAAAAATGGATCTTACTCGATCTTCCAGTATTCCAGATGCATGGTGTAGCCGCCCTGGGACTTCTCCAGCACGCCGTCAGGCTCGCCGAGGTTGTCTCGATCAATTTTGGAAGTTGAAATTGCTGACGTACCCGATGCGGCTACAACTTTGCCGCCACTTTGTCCGCCGTCAAGCGAACGAGAATAGGAGGGCGAATAGTAAACAGGCCCTGAAGACGAAAGGTAGAGGTAGAAATAGGCATCATAGGGACCATAGGGGTCATCCACAGTGGCATAATCCGCTTTCAGCTCATATTCAAAATAATAGGAAGCCTCTATTCCAGGGAAATAATAATCTTGCCAAGTATAATATCCGTAGTATTTGCCGGTCCTCGAGTAATAATACTGATCTGCTTTTATATCCATGAAAGAAGGGATTGAGGGATTCGAATCGTAAAATCCGGCGAGAGAAGCGTCCCATCCATAGCCCATATACACATCGCCCTTGACAGCGAATACGCAGGAAGAAAACATCACGGCAACCAGGACGGCCGCGGTCAATAAAAGTCTTTTGCCTTTCATATACCCCTCTTGAACTACGGCAAGATTGTGCTCCTCCTTGCCTATACACTACTAACATACTATTTAACCGAACGTTATATCCACTTTTCAAGAAATATTTCTCGATTAGCCTCAAGGCATGGCAAAATGCTGCCTGCTTCCCCGTTGCCATGTCGCGCGTAGAAGCTATGCCCGCAGCCGTGTTATAGTGGGCTCCGCATGAACATTCTTTCGATTTCGGGCGCGGCTGTCGCCCTCAAGGACGGCTTTCTCTTCGAAGACCTGGACCTGGGCATCGAATCAGGCGAGCGGATCGGCCTCGTCGGTCGCAACGGAACGGGCA
>PGXP01000068.1 GCA_002839205.1 Spirochaetae bacterium HGW-Spirochaetae-9 | reverse complement strand
TTCCACCCTGTCCCTGGGAGGACGTGGCGCGAGGTCGAAAGGATCGGCGGAGCGCAACAGCGCGGCGATTTCAAAGCCACTTTTCGAGGCCAGAAAGGCAGCTGCCAGCTTTCGGGGGGATTTTCCGCTTCGGACGAGGTAATCGACGATGAGCCTGTCGGCGAAGGCTTCGGCTTCCTCGCGCCTTGGTTCTGGCAGAAAGGGGCTTTGGACTGAGGCTGCGCGAAAAAGCCCCTTCGCCGAGGGGGCGAGGAGAAGGCAGAGGACATTGAGGGCTCCCGATGACTCGCCCGCGATGGTCACCTTTTCCGGGTCTCCTCCAAATGCTTCAATATTGTTTCTGATCCATCGCAGCGATTCGATTATATCGAGGAGACCATAGTTGCCTGAATCCGTCTCCGGATCTCTGGAGCGCAGGGACGGGTGGGCAAACCAACCGAAGATGCCCAGCCTGTAGTTGATGGACACAAAAACGGCATTGGCGGCAGAGGCGAGAGGCTGTCCATGGAAGTCGGGATTCATGTCGGCCGAACCGACAAGGTTATCGCCTCCATGTATCCACACATGGACGGGGAGCCTTTTTTCTTTCGTGGCTGGCCGCCAGACGTTGAGATAGAGGCAATCCTCAGACCCGAGGGGTTGGGCTATGAGGGGAAGGAACTGGATGGGAGGGGAAGCGAAATCCATGGCGTTTCTGATGCCTCGCCACGATCTCGCAGGCCGCGGTGGCTTCCACCGGAGTTCCCCTGCCGGAGGTTCGGCATAAGGAACTCCAAGCCAGGACATGGTGCCGAATTTGTCATGCGAGCCCCGCAAAAGCCCCAGTGTCGTTTCGACTATGCGTGTTCCCGACCACTCTCCTGGCGTATCGAGAGGGACAGGCTCTGGCGACGACGCGCAAGCGATGAGGAAAGGTATGATGGAGCAAAGACGGGCCATTCTACAGGCTCTGGCCCGACGCGTTCGTGGTTGGGACGCCATGCAGAAATTGTAATTCCTGACGGCCTTGTACGCAAATGTTCAGTGCCGCTTTTCATTCCCATCGCAGAATTTCTTTCAGCCTGGCTTTCAAGGGATCGCTGTAGGCCGTAAATGCCGCCTTTGTCGACTCGATGGTTGTTCGTCCATAGTCGATCCTCGAAGTGGGTGTGGAGAGGTTGGCGTCGAAAACCATGAAAGGAGGCGCATCCGAAGCAGCGGACCAGGGTTCCCACTCCGGAAGGTTTTCTGCGTTGGGGTTTCCCTCCTTGAGGAAAGCCTCCAGATACGTGCCCATCATCGCCTGGAGAGCCTTCCTGCCAGCTTCGTTCGCCTTCGTGCGGATAGGGAGGGGCAGGGCATTCCCATACATGGAGTCTGTCTGCAGGAAGAAGGAAATCTCCAGGCCGTGGGAGGCGCCAATCTTGGTTCCTGCTCTTCCTCCGAGGACACTTTTTCCCGAGACATCCGGGGCGCCCCAGTCGAAGCGATAGAGGTAGACTCTCCTGTTCGGATTCCCCCTCGTCAGAGCGTCGGCCACGGAATCCGCGCCCTCAGCCTTCCATCGGGCGCTCGAAAGTTCGGCCCGTGCCTGGTAGAGAGGGTCGTGCGAATCGGTGCGCCCCAGCCACTGGAAGAGTTTAGTCTCCTCTTTGTTTGTACCGATGATGATGGGCACATCGGCTACCCTGGACGGGTCGGCGAAGGCGGCATAACCGTCTGAGGGAAGAACGGTTCCATCCCAGTTTGGATAAGGCATGTCGAGCATTCCAGCCATGCTTGGAGAGATACCTTTCAATATCGCGGCTGTCGATGCATCCCTGAGGGGTATGGTCAGCCGCTCAGAGAGCCCTACGGCGAAGGCACGCATCATTTCGGGCGTCGAATCCGTTCTGTACCCGCTCTGGACCACCGCCTTATGAAAGAGGCCTCTGGCCTTGGGCGCGAGCAAAAGGGTGAGGACGTTGAAAGCCCCCGCCGATTCGCCGGCTATTGTGACGTTTTCGGGGTCTCCGCCAAAGGCGCTGATATTGTCGCGCACCCATTCGAGGGCGGCTATCAGGTCGAGGGTGCCGTAGTTGCCTGAATCGTCCTCGGGATACCCTGTGGTCAGGCCGGGATGACTGAACCAGCCAAAAGGTCCCAGCCTGTAGCTTACGGAAACGAAGACGACGCCTGCTCGGGACGCCAGGGCATGACCATGATAGTCGGAGGAGGAAGCGCTGCCCATGGTGTTGCCGCCACCGTGTATCCAGAAATACACGGGAAGTTTCGATCGGTCGTCAGCCGGCCGCCATACATTGAGATAGAGACAGTCTTCATTTCCTATTGTCCAGTTGAGGACAGGTAGCACTTGGGCTGCCTTGTTTCCGAACTCAGATGCCTTGCGGACCTCCTGCCAGTGCTCAGGCGGCCGGGGCGCCTTCCAGCGAAGGTCGCCGATGGGAGGGGTGGCATAGGGGATGCCTTTCCAGGAATAGGTATCGGCGCTGTCTTTTTTGCCGCTGACGCTTCCGTACAAGGTCTGGACTATGAGGGGATCCTGGTCGGCGAAGACCGGGAGGGAGGCAACCATCGCGATGAGGGAAAGAGCCCAAAGCCGAAGAATCCTTTGCCGAGGGGCTTTATCCTTAAATTCGTTATCCATAATAGAAATATACAGATGACAGGCATCCAGGGTAAAGCTTTTCAACAGCTCCAAATGCTTCATCGCCAGCCCTGATTGTTGACCGGATCGCGAGGCCGTGCCATGATGTCCAACCATGATACCCAATAGAGTCAAGGCTGTCCTGGATGCATACGGTCTCTCGGCCCTCGAATTCGAGGAAGGTTCGACGCCGACCGCCGAATCCGCAGCCGCGAAAATCGGCGTCGAGGTAGGCCAGATCGCAAAAAGCCTCCTTTTTAAGGGTGGCTCGGGCAAGGTCGCTATGATAGTGTGCGCGGGCGACAAGAAGATATCATCCGGGAAAATAAAGCGGTTGTGCGGCGAGAAGATGTCGATGACGAGCGCCGAAGACACCTTCGCCCACACCGGCTTCTGGCCTGGCGGCGTTTGCCCCTTCGGCGTGGAGGGAATTCCTATCTATATTGATGAGAGCCTTTCGGCGTGGGATACTGTCTACCCTGCCGCCGGCACCAACTCTACTGGCGTGCCGATGACTTTTGGACAGTTGCTTTCAATCTCGGGGGGTGCCCCCTGCAATGTCACTTCCGACCCGGCAGGGATATGAATTTATTCCTGTCCCTGCCGTAATTCTATCCAATCAGAGCGCCTTTTTTGCCGCCTCAAGAGCTGATGCGTAGTCGGGTTCCTGTGCGATCTCGGGAACCTGCTGCGTATAGGTAACCTTGTTGTCCCTGTCCAGAACCACAACAGCCCTGGAGAGCAGGCCAGCGAGGGGGCCATCCTTCATCTCGACGCCATAGATCCTGCCGAATTCGCGATGGCGCAGTTCGGAGAGTGGCACTACCGCCTTGATGCCTTCGGCTTCGCAGAACCGCTTCTGGGCGAAGGGGAGGTCCCTGCTGATGGTCAGGACGACGACGCCGTCCATGCCGTCAGCGGCCTTGTTGAAGGCGCGGGCGCTGGCCGCGCAGGTGCCGGTATCCAGGCTCGGGACGATATTCAGAATCTTGACCTTGCCGACGAATTCGGCGAGCCCAACATCGCGGAGATCGCCTTTTGTGAGAGAAAAATCGGGAGCCTTGCTGCCCAGGGCGGGCAAGGCTCCAATGGTCGTTACGTTATTGCCTTTGAAGGTGATGGTTGCCATATATTCCTCCGATCCAATGATTGCTATAAGCTAACCAAGGCAGCCATCAGAAGGCAAGTTTGACTTTCGCCCATCCAATCAATATCATGAGTTCAATGACCATCAAAACAGGCCTCTTCAATGACTGCTATATACCCATCATGGACGGCGTCACCATGACGGTGAAAAACTATGCTTTCTGGCTTGAAAAGATTCTCGGACCGACCTATGTGATCACACCCTATGTCCCGAACCATGAGGACAATGAGCCATCCAAGGTTATTCGTTTCATGTCCGTGCCGACCATCATACGGCCGCCCTACCGGATTGGTCTTCCCGACCTCGATCTGAGGCTGCAGTTTCTCCTCAAGAATCGCGATTTTGATATCGTGCACGCCCATTCCCCCTTCGCGGCGGGACTTCTCGCCAAGAAAGTGGCGCGCGAGAGGCATATTCCGATCATCGCCACCTTCCATTCGAAGTACCGCGATGATTTCGAGCGCCTTATCGGGTTCAAACCCATCGTCGATGATCAGGTGAAACGGATCGTCGAGTTCTTCTACAGTGTCGACCATGTATGGGTGCCGCAGGAATCCGTGGCCACGACCTTGCGCGAATACGGATACAAGGGACCTTACGAGGTTGTCCAGAACGGCATCGACATGAAGGCGCTGGATGACATAACGCCATACAGGAATCGTGGAGCCGAGTATCTCGGAATGCCTGAGGGAATACCTGTAGGTCTCTACGTCGGTCAACATATCCTCGAAAAAAACCTGGAATTCCTCACGCGCTCCCTGCCCGCCATCATGGCGGCTTTGCCGGATTTCAGGATGGTGTTTGTCGGCAAGGGCTATGCCAAGCCACAGCTCCAGGCTCTGGTTGAGGACTTTGGCCTCACCGACAGGGTTGTTTTCCACGATGTCATATTCGACCGCGAGCTTTTGCAGTCGATCTATGCGCGGGGCGACATTTTCCTTTTCCCCTCGCTGTACGACAATGCTCCCCTCGTGGTGCGCGAGGCGGCCGCCTGTCAGACGCCTTCTGTCCTCCTCAAGGGAGCGACGGCGGCGGAGGTGATCCGCGACGGCGAAAACGGCTATCTTGCGGAAAATGACGGCGAAGCTTTTGCGCTGAAAGTGGTGGAGGCGATGCGCGACAGAGTGAAACTGGACAACATTGCCATGGCGGCCCAAAGAACGCTTTGCCGTACCTGGGAGGATGTTCTCCTCGAGGTCAAGGACCGCTATCTCGCGATTCTGGAGCGTTGGGCGCGTTAGAAATCCGATTCACATCTCGTAAGGAAAGAGCATCGTCTGCTTGTCCCTGAGCCGTTCGCGCACCGTGGCGACTATGGCCGAGAGGTCCTTGGAATCCTCGACGAAGTCGAGCTTGTCGCCCGGGATCGTCAGAACGGGGGCGAGCGTAAACGACTGTATCCACTCTTCATACAAGGCATTGAGTCCCTGGATGTAGGGGTCGGGAATCTTCGCCTCGAAATCCCGTCCACGCTTGGCGATGCGCGATTTCAGCGTCTTCACCGAAGCCCTGATGTAGATGACGAGATCGGGCGGGGGCAGGATGGAAGCCAGGGTATTGTACAGCTCGCGATATGTTGCCCATTCGTCGCCGGAGAGGGCGCCCTGAAGGTAGAGGTTCCGCGCGAATACTTCGGCATCCTCATAGAGGGATCTGTCCTGGACGACCGATCGGGGATCACTCATCAGTTCCCTATGCCCCCGCGCCCTGCTGGTGAGAAAGAAAACCTGGGAATGAAAAGCCCAGCGCTTCATGTCGGCGTAAAAATCCTTGAGGAAGGGATTTTCGGCGACAGGCTCGAAATATGCCATAAAGTCGAGTTTTTCGGCGAGGAGGCTGACGAGGGTGGATTTTCCGGCTCCTATATTGCCGGCGAGGACAATATATTTCTTCATAGAATTATTGCTTTCGGCCAGCTACACCCTATAGCCGGCAGCCGTCTTTTGCAAGCGGGGATTGCGCGGCGGGAGTCAGACCGCGGCCATGAAGCCGCTGCTATCGGATTCGATAGCCTCAGGCCCGGCTGAAGCTGATGCAAGGCTCAGCACGAGCGATACTTTGGCGAGGGCTGGGGGAAGCGCTTCCGTGATTTTAAACCGCTGGCCTGAGTCGCAGGGGTCGAGGGCCGCGATCGCCCGGGAAAAATCGACCATGGGAGGAGGGGTGTCTCCGAAGGTTTCTTCCAGGACTTTTTTACCTGTGAAAGACCTCAGTTCGGAGCCATCCAGGTTGGGCATCTGCCTGCAGAGGGCGAAGGCTGGTTCCCCATGTTTGTCCACGACAGAACAGAACCCGAAGAGGCGGCAAATCAGGGGTCTGCCGGGATATATCATGCAGTTTTGGCCTGGCTTGTCCTGGTTCCAGAAGGGACAGGCCGCGTCAATTGCCAAGGATTCCTCCCTGCGGGCGAAGAAGTGGTCGATTATTTCGGGTTTTTCGGTGAGGAGGAAGTAGGCTAATTTTTCTGCTTCGACAGGCGTGGCGTCAGGCACGAAATGTACACAGCAGGTCCCGCAGCGTGGAGGACAGCTGATGGAGTTTCCGTTCTGTTCGGCCTTGCCCCTGAACTCGGCTTGTGCCCGGTCGACGCGCAGGTAGATTGTATCGAGGGCGCTTAGGCGCCTCATCAGCGTTGTATCCCAGATGCTGCGGTTCATAGTGCTTCTTTTGCGCAAAATTTTGTAGAAAACCGCGCCAGCGCATGATACATAACTCCTTGCTGGTTGTTCAATACAGATAGTATGCCAAGGGCGCCTCGCCATGATATATTGCTCTTTCATACATCGTGCCGCCGGATCAGGCGGCCAAACGCAAACCAAGGAGAGAGAATGAAAACCTCTTCCAGCAAAATAGCGCCAGCGATCAGGCTCGCGGTCGCGATGATCCTGATGCTCGCCGCGAACGGTCTGGCCTTCGCCCAAGCCCTGCCGACGACGGATTTTTACAGCGACGCCCCGGAGGCCGATCGCGCAATTGTCGCCAAGGCCGAAGATCTCGCCGCTCAGGGCAAGTGGGCTTCAGCCTGGACTGCCCTTTCCGAATTCGATACGACAAACAGCAATCCTTACATTCTGGCCGAAAAGATCCGCCTGGCTCTGGATGGCCATGCCCAAACCAATCTTCACCTCATCTTCGGGTTTGTGGACCTCGCCGAAGGGCAGGATCTGGATTTTGCCCGATCAGGTGGCGTCGATACGGCCGAACCTGTGGAGTTCAACCCCGGTGATTTGGCAAAGGTTATCGAAGACAAGGGCGAGGCTGTTCCTCCCGTTCTTTCCATGATGCTCGGGGATTTTTACCACACGGTATGGAAGAATTACGAGGGCCAGTGGATCCAGGATGATATGGAAACGCTTGCCATGGGTGCCGAGCAGTACGAACGAGCCCTGGCCTACGATACGTTCACGGCCGGAAGCCTGGACAGACAGTCGGAAATCCTTGTTGCCATGGAGCGATTCGAGGCAGCAGAGTCTGTCATAGCCAAAAGCCTTGAACTCCAACCGGACAACAACGCGTTGATGCTGCGTCTCGCCGATGTCTATTTCGCGACAGGCCGCTATGCCGACGTGTATCCCTTGGCCGACAAGGTGATAGCGGCACCGACCGATGAGAACGAGCTGAACGATGCCTACATTACGGCCATCAAGACCGGGCTGTCCACGACGGACAAGGAAACACTCGAGCGCTACCTGGTGGGTTTCGAGGCGAGCTTCCCCGGCCAGTACATTCCCGGCCTGATCCGCCACATTGTAGCTGTCCAGCTTGGCGACGCGGCCGCGGCCGACGCCGCAGCCGATGCCGTCACCGCTGCCTTCCCCGGCAATCCCGACGTCATCCGTTCATTGCTCTCGACCTGGCTATCCGTGAACGATACCGCTTCGGGCTTCAGCTACCTGGACAGGACGATCGCCGTAAGTACCGATGATGAGGCTTTCGCAGCCCTGTATTTCTACCGAGCTCTTCTGGCAGGTGAAACGGCCCAGACCCCCGAGACCATTGCCCCGGCCCTCGCTGACCTCGAGAAGGCCGAAGAGTATTTCAAGAAAACATATCCCGAGGGCAATGAAGTCTTCGCCATGATTGAACAGCTCAAAGCACAGTGGAACGATGCTCTCAACGCGGCCCAGGCTCCGGCTGCCGAAACGCCGCCCGCTGCCGAACCGGCCAGCCCTGAGGTCACAGCTCCGGAAGCGGCAGCCCCCCAGGCAGGCGCATCTGAAGCAGATGCGACTTCCGCTTCCACCGAGTGGTGATCCACCAACGCTTCTCAAGTACGATCGGGGCTGTCTACGAAGGTGGACAG